>NZ_JAXCIQ010000007.1:0-270506 GCF_046540455.1 Pseudomonas sp. W5-36
TCCGGTCTCGCTCCGTGGGCCCGCCGCCATCCGCCATCCATGGCGGGGGGCGGCTCTCGCGGCATCCATGCCGCTCGGCCCACTCCGCGAGACCTCCGTTCAGCCTGCACCCAAGTCGCGATTGGCGGTGTCTGGGCTATCGTGGAGAAGATCAACAGTAACAGTTTTCCGGCTGAGGCCGGTTCTACAGGTGCGCGCGGTCTGTTAGTGGGACCGGCTTTAGCCGGGAAGAGGCCAGTCTAGGCGCCAACAATTTTGCTGATCGCACCCCCTCCCTGTGGGAGCGAGCTTGCTCGCGAATGCTGTATTCCAAACACCAGATATTCGATGGATGTACCAACCCCTTCGTGAGCAAGCTCACTCCCACAAGTCCATGGCGACTCATCTGCCCTCGATCCGCCCTCTATCTGTTCTTGATCTGCTTTTGATCTTCATACGCAAAAGGTTCTAACACCGCCAATCGCGACTTGGGTGCAGGCTGAACGCAGACGACGCGGAGTGGGTCGAGCCGCATGGATGCGGCGAGAGCGCCGTCAGGACATGGATGTCCGTTCGGCGCGGGCCCACGGAGCGTCGTTGGAGTGAGGGAACCCGACGAAGGAGGGCCAAACCAGGAGCAGGCACTTTTGGTTACTTTTAGTGCTTTTTAAAAGTAACTCGCCGAAGGCGAAACAGTCTGCCCCTAGGCAGACGCTATTGATCTCAAACCTTCAGGCGCCGCCGAGAATCGGGAAATATCGATTTGTTACCGCACATCCGCCCCGGTAACCTCCCGCCCCGCCGTGAGGCATTTCTACCCGAAAACAAAGCATTTCATCGCCCCGAATCAACCCGCTCCCACGCTGGACTTGCCGGATCATAAGGCTTTGCCAATAATGGGCGCGTTATTTGCTTCGTTGATAGGTTTGCCAACTCTGGCACTTGCATAAAGCTTTTTGGATGTCAATTAGCCTGAATACGATTTCATGCGCTTCTGTAACTAGTTGTCGCATTGAAGAAATATCGACTTTCAGCCTGCCGCTAAAATGCCGACCACTCGCCGAAGGCTAGTCGGGTCCAGAGACCTGCCGGCACCTCGCGTCGCAATTTCTGATTCCTCCTGTTCATTGAGCGCCTCGCTCACTGCCATTTGTCGCGTTATACCGATGGAGTTCCAAGAAATGAAAAAGCTCATGCTGCTGGGTGCGCTGGCACTGACCGTATTGGCACAGCCCGTATTCGCCGATGAAAAGCCCATGAAGATCGGCATCGAAGCGGCATACCCTCCGTTTGCCTCCAAGGCACCGGACGGCAGCATCGTCGGCTTCGACTACGACATCGGCAACGCCCTGTGCGAAGAGATGAAGGTCAAGTGCGTATGGGTCGAGCAGGAATTCGACGGCCTGATCCCTGCGCTGAAAGTGCGCAAGATCGACGCCATCCTGTCCTCTATGTCCATCACCGAAGACCGCAAGAAGTCCGTCGACTTCACCAACAAGTACTACAACACCCCGGCCCGCCTGGTCATGAAGCAGGGCACCGTCGTCAGCGATGGCATGACCGAACTCAAGGGCAAGAACATCGGCGTGCAGCGTGGCTCGATCCACGAGCGTTTCGCCCGCGAAGTCCTGGCCCCGCTGGGTGCTGAAATCAAGCCGTACAGCTCGCAGAACGAAGTCTATCTGGACATCGGCGCCGGTCGTCTCGATGGCACCGTGGCCGACGCCACCCTCCTGCAGGACGGCTTCCTGAACACCGAATCCGGCAAAGGCTACGCGTTCGTCGGCCCGGCCTTCACCGACGTCAACTACTTCGGCGACGGCGTCGGCATTGCCGTGCGCAAAGGCGACAAGGCTGATCTGGACAAGCTCAACGCAGCCATCGCGGCCATTCGTGCCAACGGCAAATACAAAGCCATTCAAGACAAGTACTTCGACTTCGACATCTACGGCAAGTAACGTGGTTTGAAGCCGTCAATGGCGCAAGCAGCCGGTCACCGTACCGACTGATTGCGCCATTTTTCTATCCCGCGCTTGAGGGCCAAACAACATGTTGAAAGGTTACGGAGCCGTCATCCTCGACGGTGCATGGCTGACCTTGCAGCTCGCTCTGTGCTCCATGGCGCTGGCGATCGTGCTCGGCCTGATCGGCGTGGCATTGCGGCTGTCGCCGGTGCGCTGGCTGGCATGGCTGGGCGATCTGTATTCCACCGTGATCCGCGGCATTCCCGATCTGGTGCTGATTCTGCTGATTTTCTACGGCGGTCAGGACCTGCTCAACCGCATCGCGCCGCTGCTCGGTCACGACGACTATATCGACCTGAACCCGCTGGTGGCCGGCATCGGCACGCTGGGTTTCATTTTTGGCGCGTACCTGTCGGAGACCTTCCGCGGCGCGTTCATGGCCATCCCGAAAGGGCAGGCCGAAGCGGGCATGGCCTACGGCATGAGCAGTGGCCGGGTGTTCTTCCGCATTCTGGTGCCGCAGATGATTCGCCTGGCGATCCCCGGGTTCACCAATAACTGGCTGGTGCTGACCAAGGCCACCGCGCTGATTTCCGTGGTCGGTCTGCAGGACATGATGTTCAAGGCCAAGCAGGCGGCCGATGCCACCCGCGAACCCTTCACTTTCTTTCTCGCAGTCGCGGCCATGTACCTGGTGATCACCAGCGTCTCGCTGCTGGTACTGCGCTACATCGAAAAACGTTACTCGGCCGGCGTAAGGGTGGCAGACCTATGATTTTCGATTACAACGTCGTCTGGGAAAGCCTGCCGCTGTACTTTGGCGGCCTGCTGATCACCCTCAAACTGCTCGCGCTGTCACTGTTCTTCGGCCTGCTCGCCGCACTGCCGCTGGGCCTGATGCGCGTATCGAAAATCGCTTGGGTCAATCTGCTGGCGTGGAGCTACACCTACGTCATTCGCGGCACGCCGATGCTGGTGCAGTTGTTCCTCATCTACTACGGGCTGGCGCAGTTCGAAGCGGTGCGTGAAAGCATTCTGTGGCCGTGGCTGTCGAGCGCTACCTTCTGCGCGTGCCTGGCCTTCGCCATCAACACCAGCGCCTACACCGCTGAAATCATCGCCGGCAGCCTGAAGTCCACGCCGCCGGGCGAGATCGAGGCGGCGCGGGCGATGGGCATGTCCAAAGCCAAGATGTACCGCCGCATTCTGCTGCCGTCGGCCCTGCGCCGGGCGCTGCCGCAGTACAGCAACGAAGTGATCATGATGCTGCAGACCACCAGTCTGGCGTCCATCGTCACGTTGATGGACATCACCGGTGCGGCGCGCGCGGTCAACGCCCAGTTCTACCTGCCGTTCGAGGCCTACATCACCGCAGGCGTTTTCTACCTGTGCCTGACGTTCATTCTGGTGAAACTGTTCAAGCTGGCCGAGCGCCGCTGGCTCAGTTACCTCGCCCCGAGGAAGCACTGATATGCAGCGCATCGATCACGATTTGCCGTGGGGCAACCTCGGCACCCAGCGCACCTTGAGTGTGTTCCGATTCGGGCAGGGCGAGCGCAAGGCCTACATTCAGGCCAGCCTGCACGCCGATGAGTTGCCGGGCATGCGCACCGCCTGGGAGTTGAAGAAACGCCTGACACAGCTGGAAGAGCAGGGCCTGCTCAAAGGCGTCATCGAGCTGGTGCCGGTCGCCAACCCGATCGGTCTGGGCCAGTTGCTGCAGGGCAACCATCAGGGCCGTTTCGAGTACGGCAGCGGCAAGAACTTCAACCGCGATTTCACCGAACTCAGCGAGCCAGTTGCCTTGGCGCTGGCGGGCAAGCTCGGCGACGACCCCCACGCCAACATCAAGCTGATTCGTCAGGCCATGGCCGACGTGCTCGAGCAATTGCCGCCTGCCGGCAGCGAGCTGGCCGGCATGCAGCGCGTTTTGCTCAGTCATGCCTGCAGCGCCGACGTGGTGCTGGACCTGCATTGCGACACCGACGCCTCGCTGCACATGTACGCCTTGCCCCAGCACTGGCCCCTATGGCGTTCGCTGTCGGCGCATTTGGGGGTGACCGTTGCGCTGCTGGCCGAAGATTCCGGCGGCAGCTCGTTCGACGAAGCCTGTTCGCTGCCGTGGCTGCGTTTGTCCAAGCACTTCCCGGACGCGCAGATTCCGCTGGCCTGCCTGGCGACCACCCTCGAACTGGGCGGTCAGGCCAACACCGGCAAGGCCGAAGCCGAGGCTTACGCCGAAGGCATTCTGGCGTTTCTCGCCGAGCAGGGCCTGATCAGTGGCGAGTGGCCGCAACCGGTCCATGAGGCTTGCGAGGGCATGCCCTTCGAAGGCACCGAAATGATTTATGCGCCCCATCCCGGCGTGCTGACGTTTTTACGTCCGGCGGGAGCCTGGGTTGAACCCGGCGAACCGCTGTTCGAGGTCATTGACCCGTTGACCGATCGCGCCACCACCGTCTGTGCCGGTACGGCCGGGGTGCTGTTCGCCATCGAAAAACTGCGTTACGCCCAGCCGGGTTTCTGGATGGCCAAAGTGGCCGGCCGCACGCCGTTGCGCAGCGGCCGCCTGCTCAGTGACTGATTACTTGTGAGAACCGACATCATGAACAAACTGGAAGTCCAGGACCTGCACAAGTGCTATGGCAGTCACGAAGTGCTCAAAGGCGTTTCGCTGACCGCCAGAGCCGGCGATGTCATCAGCATCATCGGCTCCAGCGGCTCGGGTAAAAGCACCTTTCTGCGCTGCATTAACTTGCTGGAGCAGCCAAAATCCGGCCGCATCCTGCTCAACAACGAAGAGCTCAAGCTCGTCTCCAACAAGGCCGGCGGCTTGAAGGCGGCGGACCCCAAACAGCTGCAGCGCATGCGTTCGCGCCTGTCGATGGTGTTTCAGCACTTCAACCTGTGGTCGCACATGACCGCGATGGAAAACATCATCGAGGCACCCGTGCACGTCCTGGGCGTGCCGAAGAAAGAAGCGCTGGAAAAGGCAGAACATTACCTGAACAAGGTCGGTGTCTATCACCGCAAGGACGCTTACCCGGGGCACATGTCCGGCGGCGAACAGCAGCGCGTGGCGATTGCCCGGGCGCTGGCCGTGGAACCGGAAGTCATGCTGTTTGACGAGCCAACGTCCGCCCTCGACCCCGAGCTGGTCGGCGACGTGCTGAAAGTCATGCAGGCGCTGGCTCAGGAAGGCCGAACCATGGTGGTGGTGACCCACGAAATGGGCTTCGCCCGTGAAGTGTCGAACCAGCTGATCTTCCTGCACAAGGGCCTGGTCGAAGAGTCCGGCAACCCCCGTGAAGTGCTGGTCAATCCGAAATCCGAGCGTCTGCAGCAGTTCCTGTCCGGCAGTTTGAAGTAACCCGCCCGCCACGTGAGAGCGGTGCGTTTTGCATCAGAACGGTTCATGCTGCGCGTCATCCAGACCGCAGCCATTGACTGCAGGTTACAGAATCCCATCGCATGCCAGGCGTGCGACCCCTTTTAGCGACACGTTTCGGACTGCACGCCATGACTGCCCATCGAATCGGATTTCTCATCTGGCCCGGCACCAAAGCCTTGACCCTGGCGCTGGCAGAGGAAGCCCTGCGTGTTGCTCAGCGCGTTCACCCCGAAGTGGTTTACGAACTGTCGTTTCTGCAGGCCGAGCCGCCCGTTGACGCTGCCGGTTGGCAGCTGCCGGGCGAGCCATGGGTCGGTCGTCTGGAAGGGTTTCAGAAGCTGTTTCTGCTGGCCGACGAGCCGCCGGCGCCGATGTCTTCGGCCCTCGGTGGCGCGCTCAAACAACTGGTTCGTGCCGGTTGCGTGATCGGTGGATTGTCGGCGGGCGTGTACCCGCTGGCGCAGTTGGGTCTGCTCGACGGTTACCGTGCAGCGGTGCACTGGCGCTGGCAGGATGATTTCGCCGAGCGCTTCCCAAAGGTCATTGCCACCAGTCATTTGTTCGACTGGGATCGTGATCGCCTGACCGCCTGCGGCGGAATGTCGGTGCTGGATCTGCTGCTGGCGGTGCTGGCCCGTGATCACGGCGCCGAGCTGGCCGGTGCGGTGTCGGAAGAACTGGTGGTGGAGCGCATCCGTGAAGGCGGCGAGCGGCAGCGGATTCCATTGCAAAACCGTCTCGGTTCCAGCCACCCGAAGCTGACCCAGGCCGTGCTGTTAATGGAAGCCAACATCGAAGAACCGCTGACCACCGACGAAATCGCCCAGCACGTGTGCGTGTCGCGCCGTCAGTTGGAGCGCATCTTCAAGCAGTACCTCAATCGCGTGCCGAGCCAGTACTACCTCGAACTGCGCCTGAACAAGGCCCGACAGATGCTGATGCAGACCAGCAAATCGATCATTCAGATCGGCCTGTCCTGCGGGTTCTCCTCAGGGCCGCATTTCTCCAGCGCCTACCGCAACTTCTTCGGCGCCACCCCCCGCGAAGACCGCAACCAGCGCCGCAGCAGCAGCCCGTTCGAATTGTCCTCGGTGCCCGCCGAGCGCGGCTGAATATTCAGCTTGGCCGGTTTCGAATCAGCACTGCTCCAGGCGCACGCCACCGGTTAAACTGCGCCTTTGTGACGCAATTTGTCGCATTGCCGAAAACCCCGTAAAAAGCCGGTTTGGCGCTATAAGAAGTTGTCGCTTGGCGGCAAGGCCCGGCCCGAATCAGTCCTTACAATCCTTCCATCGCTCGCCTGTCCCAGGCAGGCGTTCCTCTTCAGGAGACTCCGATGTCCGTTGAGCAAGTACCGGTGCAACGTGCCGATTTCGACCAGGTGATGGTTCCCAACTATGCCCCGGCAGCGTTTATCCCCGTGCGCGGTCAGGGCTCTCGCGTCTGGGATCAGTCGGGTCGTGAACTGATTGATTTCTCCGGCGGCATCGCGGTCAACGTGCTGGGCCATGCGCACCCTGCGCTGGTCGGCGCGCTGACCGAACAGGCCAACAAGCTGTGGCACGTTTCCAACGTCTTCACCAACGAACCGGCGCTGCGCTTCGCCAAAAAGCTGGTCGACGCCACTTTCGCCGACCGCGTCTTCTTCTGTAACTCCGGCGCTGAAGCCAACGAAGCTGCGTTCAAGCTGGCCCGCCGCGTTTCCCACGATCTGTATGGCCCGGACAAGTACGAAATCGTCGCAGCCCTGAACAGCTTCCACGGTCGCACCCTGTTCACCGTGAGCGTCGGCGGTCAGCCGAAATACTCCGACGGCTTCGGCCCGAAAATCACTGGCATTACCCACGTCCCGTTCAATGACCTCGACGCGCTGAAAGCCGCCGTCTCGGACAAGACCTGCGCGGTGGTGCTGGAGCCGATCCAGGGCGAGGGCGGCGTACTGCCTGCCGAACTCGACTACCTGCAAGGCGCGCGCAAGTTGTGTGACGACCACAACGCGCTGCTGGTCTTCGACGAAGTCCAGAGCGGCATGGGCCGCAGCGGTCACCTGTTTGCCTACATGCATTACGGCGTGACGCCGGACATCCTCTCCAGCGCGAAAAGCATTGGCGGCGGCTTTCCGATGGCGGCCATGCTGACCACCGAAAAACTCGCCAAGCACCTGGCCGTTGGCGTTCACGGCACCACCTACGGCGGCAACCCGCTGGCGTGCGCGGTGGGCGAGGCGGTCATCGACGTGATCAACACCCCGCAAGTGCTGGCCGGCGTGAAGGCCAAGCATGAACGGTTCAAGGCCCGTCTGGAGAAGATCGGTCAGCAGTACGGCGTGTTCAGCCAGGTGCGCGGCATGGGCCTGTTGATCGGCTGCGTGTTGACCGAGGCCTGGAAGGGCAAGGCCAAGGACTTCTTCAACGCCGCCGAGCAGGAAGGCGTGATGGTGCTCCAGGCCGGTCCCGATGTGGTGCGTTTCGCGCCGAGTCTGGTGGTCGAAGACGCCGACATCGACGAAGGCTTGAACCGTTTTGAACGGGCGGTGGCTAAGCTGGGGCCGGGGCGTAACGCCCTTCGCTGATGGACGCATAACTTCTGTAGGAGTGAGCTTGCTCGCGATAACGGTGTGTCAGCGAAACACTTGGATCAGACACGACGCATTCGCGAGCAAGCTCGCTCCCACGAGGTTGAGCGCCGCTTCACCTTTTGTTTTTTCCTGTGCCGGTCGACCGGCCCGATTTTTTCTCAAGGAGTGACACCATGCTGGTGATGCGCCCCGCGCAAATGGCGGATCTGAGCGAGGTTCAACGACTCGCGGCAGACAGCCCGATTGGTGTCACGTCCCTGCCGGATGACGCTGGACGTCTGGGTGACAAGATTGCCGCGTCCGAAGCCTCGTTCTCGGCGGAAGTCAGTTTCAATGGCGAAGAAACCTACTTCTTTGTCCTCGAAGACACAGAAGCAGGCCGTCTGGTGGGCTGTTCCGGGATCGTCGCTTCGGCGGGCTATTCCGAGCCGTTCTACAGCTTTCGCAACGAAACCTTCGTCCACGCCTCCCGCGAACTGAAGATCCACAACAAGATTCACGTGCTTTCGCAGTGCCACGACCTCACGGGCAACAGCCTGCTGACCAGCTTCTACGTGCTGCCTGAGCTGGTTGGCACGCTGTGGTCCGAGCTTAACTCCCGCGGCCGTTTGCTGTTCGTCGCCAGCCACCCGGAGCGCTTCGCCGATTCAGTGGTCACCGAGATCGTCGGTTACAGCGACGACCACGGCGACTCGCCGTTCTGGGACGCCATCGGGCGCAACTTCTTCGACATCAACTACGCCGAAGCCGAGCGCCTGTGCGGGCTGAAAAGCCGGACCTTCCTCGCCGAGCTGATGCCCCATTACCCGATCTACGTGCCGCTGCTGCCCGATGAAGCGCAGGAAGCCATGGGCCAGGTCCATCCGCGTGCGCAGATCACCTTCGATATCCTGATGCGCGAAGGCTTCGAGACCGACCATTACATCGACATCTTCGACGGCGGGCCGACCCTCCACGCGCGGGTGTCCGGCATTCGCTCCATCGCCCAGAGCCGCGTCGTGCCGGTCAAGGTCGACACGGTCAGCACCGGTGATGCGGTCAAGGGTGGCCGACCTTATCTGGTTTCCAATGGCCAGCTGCAGGATTACCGCGCGGTGATGCTGGAACTGGACTGGGTGCCTGGCAAACCGGTGGCCCTGAGCCTGGCCGCGGCCGAAGCGCTGGGCGTCGGCGAAGGCGCCAGTGTGCGTATCGTCGCGGTCTGACAACCGGGTCATGTTGGGTTGAGATGAGTTGACGGCGACCGGTGCTGCAGTGGCAGGCCGACGCCGTAAAGCAGGTTAGCGAGTTCGCCGGGGGTTGCAGAACCCACGGCTTGAGGAGAAAGCATGATCGTTCGTCCCGTACGCAGCAGTGACCTTCCGGCGTTGATCGAGCTGGCGCGCAGCACCGGCGCAGGCCTGACCACCTTGCCGGCCAATGAAGAGCGTCTGGCGCACCGGGTCGGCTGGGCCGAGAAAACCTTCCGTGGCGAGGCCGGGCGGGGCGACGCCGACTACCTGTTCGTGCTCGAAGATGACGACGAAAAAGTCGTGGGCATTTCTGCCGTTGCCGGCGCTGTGGGGCTGCGCGAGCCCTGGTACAACTACCGGGTGGGCCTGACAGTCAGCGCTTCCCAAGAGCTGAACATCTACCGTGAGATCCCGACGCTGTTCCTGGCCAACGACCTCACCGGCAACTCCGAGCTGTGCTCGCTGTTTCTCCACGCCGATTACCGCAATGGCCTCAACGGCCGGTTGCTGTCCAAGGCGCGGATGCTGTTCATCGCTGAATTCCCGGAGCTGTTCGGCACCAAGACCATCGCGGAAATGCGCGGCATCTCCGACGAGCAGGGACACTCGCCGTTCTGGGAAAGCCTGGGCCGGCACTTCTTCAAAATGGAATTCAGTCAGGCCGACTACCTTACCGGTGTCGGTAACCGCGCCTTCATTGCCGAGCTGATGCCGAAGTTTCCGCTGTACAGCTGCTTCCTCTCGGAGGCCGCGCGCGAGGTCATCGGCCGCGTACACGTCAGCACCGAACCGGCGCTGACCATGCTCAAGGCCGAAGGCTTCAGCTATCAGGGTTACGTCGACATCTTCGACGCCGGCCCCGCTATCGAGTGTGAGACCAGCAAGATCCGCGCAGTCCGTGACAGCCAGGCCCTGGTGCTGGCGGTCGGGACGCCGGGTGACGATGCGACGCCATTCCTTATTCATAACCGCAAGCGCGAAGACTGCCGCGTGACCGCTGCGCCTGCGCGTTTCGCCGCCGGCACCCTGGTGGTCGACCCGCAGACGGCCAAGCGCTTGCGCCTCAGCGCCGGTGATCAGGTTCGCGCCGTGCCGCTGTCGCCTGCCCGGGAGGGTATTTGATGAACACCTTGTATATCGGCGGTGCCTGGCAGGACGGCCAGGGCGACGCATTCAATTCCCTGAACCCGGTGACCCAGCAGGTGATCTGGTCCGGCAAAAGCGCAACGGCTGAACAGGTCGACGCGGCAGTGAAATCGTCTCGTCAGGCGTTTCCGGCCTGGGCGACGCGCAACCTGGACGAGCGCATCGCCGTGCTCGAAGCCTTCGCTGCTGCGCTGAAGAGCCGCGCCGATGAAATCGCCCGTTGCATCGGTGAGGAAACCGGCAAGCCGCTGTGGGAATCGGCGACTGAAGTGACCAGCATGGCTAACAAAGTCGCGATCTCGATTCAGAGCTACCGCGAGCGGACGGGCGAGAAGAGCGGCCCCCTAGGCGACGCCACCGCTGTGCTGCGACACAAGCCCCACGGCGTGGTGGCGGTGTTCGGGCCTTACAACTTCCCGGGGCACTTGCCTAACGGGCACATCGTCCCGGCGTTGCTGGCGGGCAACACCGTGGTGTTCAAGCCCAGCGAGCTGACCCCCAAAGTCGCCGAGCTGACCGTGCAATGCTGGATCGAAGCCGGTCTGCCTGCGGGCGTGCTCAATCTGCTGCAAGGTGCCCGTGACACCGGTATCGCGCTGGCCGGGCATTCAGGCATCGACGGGTTGTTCTTCACCGGTTCGAGCCGCACTGGCAATTCGCTGCATCAACAGTTCGCCGGCCGTCCGGACAAGATTCTTGCCCTGGAGATGGGTGGGAACAACCCGCTGGTGGTCGATCAGGTCGCCGATGTCGATGCCGCGGTCTACACCGTGATTCAGTCGGCCTTTATTTCCGCCGGCCAGCGCTGCACCTGCGCCCGACGTCTGCTGGTGCCCCAAGGGGCGTGGGGCGATGCATTCCTGGCGCGGCTGGTTGAGGTGACATCGACCCTTCAGGTCGGCGCGTTCGATCAACAACCTGCGCCGTTTATGGGTTCGGTGATTTCCCTTGCCGCTGCCCGTGCGCTGCTTGATGCCCAGGAAGTGATGCTCGCCAATGGCGCAGTGGCCTTGCTTGAAATGACCCAGCCCGCTGCGCAATCGGCGCTGCTGACGCCGGGCATCATCGACGTCAGTGACGTGGCGGATCGTGCCGATGAGGAGCTGTTCGGGCCACTGTTGCAGGTCATTCGCTACGCTGATTTCGACGCAGCGATCGAAGAGGCCAACGCCACGCAGTACGGGCTGGCGGCGGGGCTGTTGTCGGACTCCCAGGCGCGCTATCAACAGTTCTGGCTGCAGAGCCGCGCGGGTATCGTGAACTGGAACAAGCAGCTGACCGGCGCGGCCAGTACCGCACCGTTCGGCGGTGTCGGCGCCTCCGGTAACCATCGCGCCAGCGCTTATTACGCGGCGGATTATTGCGCGTACCCGGTGGCCTCGCTGGAGACGGAAACCCTGGCACTGCCTGCCAGCCTGACGCCCGGCATTACCCTGAATTGAGCGCGCTCCTTGATAGCGCAGCGCACGTCGAAGAACGTGCACATAAAAACAGATCCACGGAGCCTCACCGATGAAATCCTGTGAAGTCAACTTTGACGGTCTAGTGGGCCCGACCCACAACTACGGTGGGCTGTCCTACGGCAACGTTGCGTCCCAGAACAACTGCCAGCAATCCTCCAACCCGCGCGAGGCCGCTTTGCAGGGGCTGGCCAAAATGAAAGCGCTGATGGAGATGGGGTTCACCCAGGGCGTACTGGCCCCCCAGGAACGTCCCGACGTGGCCGGTCTGCGCAAGCTGGGCTTCAGCGGCAGCGACGCACAGGTGATCGAGCGCGCCGCCAAAGAGTCGATGCCGCTGCTGGCCGCCAGTTGCTCAGCGTCGAGCATGTGGGTGGCCAATGCCGCCACGGTCAGCCCGAGCGCCGACACCGCTGACGGCCGCGTGCATTTCACCGCCGCCAACCTCAACTGCAAATACCACCGCAGCATCGAGCACCCGACCACCAGCCGTGTCCTCGGCGCGATGTTCGCTGATCAGCAGCATTTCGCCCACCACGCGGCGCTGCCTGCCGTCGCCCAGTTCGGCGACGAAGGTGCGGCCAATCACACGCGCTTTTGTCGCAGCTACGGAGAGCCCGGCGTCGAATTTTTCGTCTTCGGCCGCGCCGCGTTCGACAGCCGGTTCCCTGCACCGCAGAAATACCCGGCCCGTCAGACCCTCGAAGCGTCCCAGGCCGTTGCGCGTCTGCATGGCCTGAGCGCCGAGGGCGTGGTCTTCGCCCAGCAGAACCCGGCGGTGATTGATCAGGGCGTGTTCCACAACGACGTGATCTCGGTCGGTAACGGTGAAGTCCTGTTCTATCACGAGGACGCCTTCCTCAACACCGAGCCCATGCTCGCCGAACTGCACAACAAGCTCGGTCAACGCGGCGGTCGCTTCCAGGCCATCTGCGTGCCGCGCAGTGAAGTGGCCGTGGAAGACGCGGTGCGTTCGTACCTGTTCAACAGCCAGTTGCTGTCCCGCGCCGACGGTTCGATGCTGCTGATCGTGCCGGAAGAGTGCCGCAGCAACGAGCGCGTGTGGCATTACTTGCAGCGCCTGCTGGTGGACGACAGCCCGATCCGCGAGGTCAAGGTGTTCGACCTCAAGCAGAGCATGCAGAACGGCGGCGGCCCGGCGTGCCTGCGTCTTCGCGTGGCGCTGAATGAAACCGAACTGGCGGCGGTCAATCCAGGCGTTATCATGACCGCGCCGCTGTACGACACGCTGACGCAGTGGGTCGACAAGCACTATCGCGACCGCATGAGCGACAGTGATCTGGCCGATCCCCAACTGCTGATTGAATGCCGTACGGCGCTGGACGAGCTGACGCAGCACCTGAAACTGGGCGCGGTTTATCCTTTCCAGATCAACTGATGCACCCCATCCGTTACGCCTGCGCCCAAGCGGAGTCAGGCGACGATGTTTTTGCTTTTAAAGAGAGAGTTTTGCCATGACCGACGCGCTGCGTTTGATCCTTGAAGACACCGACGGCACTCAGCTGGAAACGTCCTGCACCCGTCTTGCCGTTATCTGGCAGGGCAAAGAGGTCTGGATTCAACAGGATGGCCGTGGCCAGTTGCTGATCGGCGTGGACGTCGAAGAAGGTGATGCCGAATACGCCAACCTGCTGCTGCGTCCATTGGCGACCAACCTGGTCAGCCTGCAGCTGGAAATGGAACCGGCTGACATGAGCGGCGACGACGAAGAAGGCCACGTGCACGGTCCCGACTGCACCCACGACTAAGCCTGCGCAGGAAGCTCCCCATGCTCGCCCTCGGCAAACTGCTTGAACTGACCCTCGCGGGTCGCGAACCCGCGGAAAAAACTCAGCTGACCGTCGACGGCGTTCGCATGCGCTGGCTCGCTGAAGGGGCACTGGAAGTCCGGCCTCCCGAAGCGCGGGACAATGGCACCGACCTGCTGTTGTCCGCCGGCATCCACGGCAATGAAACCGCGCCGATCGAACTGCTCGACGCGCTGATTCAGGCCATCGCCCGGGGCGAACTCAAGCCCCGCGCGCGTATTCTGTTCCTGTTCGGCAATCCCGAAGCGATGCGTCGCGGCGAGCGCTACGTCGAGCAGGACGTCAATCGGTTGTTCAACGGCCGTCACGAGCACAGCGGCGGCAGCGAAGCCTTGCGCGCCTGCGAACTCGAGCGTCTGGCCGCCAGCTTCTTCAACATTCCGGACCGCTACCGCCTGCACTACGACCTGCACACGGCGATTCGCGGTTCGAAGATCGAGCAGTTCGCGCTGTACCCGGGGAAGGAAGGTCGCGCCCATTCCCGCCGCGAACTCGCCCGGCTGCGGACGGCCGGCATGGAAGCGGTGCTGCTGCAGAACAAGTCATCGATCGTGTTCAGCGCCTACACCTACGACAAGCTCGACGCCGAAGCCTTCACCCTGGAGCTGGGCAAGGCGCGCCCGTTCGGGCAGAACCAGCAGGTCAATCTCGACAAACTGAAAACCTGCCTCGAACATCTGATCGCCGGCACCGAAGCCGATGAGCCTGCGGATCTGAACGGCTTGCAGCTGTTCAGCGTGGCCCGGGAGATCATCAAGCACAGCGACGCCTTCCAGCTGCACTTGCCGGCGGACATCGAGAACTTCTCGGAGCTGGAAAAAGGCTACGTGCTGGCCGAAGACCTGGCTGATTCACGCTGGGTGATAGAAGAGGAGGGCGCCCGGATCATTTTCCCCAACCCGAACGTCAAAAACGGGCTGCGAGCGGGGATTCTGATCGTGCCGGCGACGGAAGAGGCGTTGGTCTGACACGACCTGTTCAAACCGCCCTCGCTCAATGGTTGCAGGAGCGCGCTTGCTTGTGACGGCTTTGGTTGGGTCAGGCAGGGCATCAGTAATTTTCCCGCTGATGGGGACCTGTGGGAGCCGAGCTTGCTCGCGAAGGGGCCGGTACATTCGCTAAATATCTAGCGGCTGGAATGCCGTCTTCGTGAGCAAGCTCACTCCCACAGGGGCAGTTACACCCGCTCGATGTGCAGCGGATGAACTGCCGTCGGTTTGATCAACCCGCCGCTTTCTGCACCTCACCCACCCGACGCACCGCACGCAATTTAGTCAGTGTGTCCGCGCAGGTCTTGGCCGCTTCCTGGCCCTTGTGCACGAAGTGATCGAAAAAGAACTTCTGGTGCTCTTCACCGGCGTGGAAGTGGTGCGGGGTCAGCACGACCGAGAACACCGGCACTTCGGTTTCCAGCTGAACCTGCATCAGCGCACTGATCACCGATTGCGCGACGAACTCATGGCGATAGATACCGCCGTCGACCACCAGACCAGCCGCCACGACGCCGCCATAGCGACCTGACTTGGCCAGCAACTTGGCGTGAAGCGGGATTTCAAACGCGCCGCCGACTTCGAAGAAATCGATGTCGGTCTCGGCGTAACCGTGTTGCGCCATCTCGGCGACAAAGCCCTTGCGCGCCTGATCGACGATTTCCTTGTGCCAGCAGGCTTGAATGAAGGCGATGCGCTCGTGAGCGTGAATGGCGGTAGGTTGCATGTGTTCTGACTCCTGTTTAATAAAAAAAACAGGGCGTTTTGGATCGAATGGGATGCCAGGGTACGTGCGAAACCGTCCTCGACGCCAAGCGCCTGAACCCGTCTCGAAACGATCCTGCTGTGCCAGTCCCGTTCTCTCTTCATCCGGACTATGACCGTCGGCCCCGGGATCACACCGGGTCTGCTGACCTTGCATCGCGCATAAGCTCGCTGCAAGCGCTCGCGGGCTAGACGCATTGCGCGCCATTACCGCCGGTGGGGAATTGCACCCCGCCCTGAGAACGTTGCCAACGGTTTTTTCCGTCGGCGTGCAGTTTGTAACATAGATTCCCGCGATCCGCTTGGAGCCTTTTTGATGGTTTTCATCAGCTTTTCTTATAAGGCGTCTTGGCATTCCTGCCTCAAGCCTTGATTATCGATGCCCCGGCCTCAGAACTGAGGCTCGACCCTTACCAGTGGGAGCTTCATCGTGGCGGTTATCGATCTGCGCAGTGACACCGTGACCCAACCCTCTGCCGGCATGCGCGACGCCATGGCCAGCGCGCCCCTTGGCGATGACGTGTATGGCGAAGACCCGACGGTCAATCGCCTGGAGTCGTGGCTGGCGGAACGTCTGGGTTATGCCGCCGCGCTGTTCGTGCCGACCGGCACCATGAGCAACCTGCTCGGCCTGATGGCCCACTGCGAGCGCGGCGACGAATACATCGTCGGACAGCAGGCGCACACCTACAAATACGAAGGCGGCGGGGCGGCGGTGCTCGGCTCGATTCAGCCTCAGCCCCTGGACAACCAGACGGACGGATCGCTGGACCTGGATCAGGTGGCCGCCGCCATCAAGGCCGACGACTTCCATTTCGCCCGCACCCGCTTGCTGGCCCTGGAAAACACCATGCAGGGCAAGGTCCTGCCAATGGAGTACCTCTCGGCGGCCCGGGCATTCACCCGCGAAAAAGGCCTGAGCCTGCACCTCGACGGCGCGCGCCTGTACAACGCTTCCGTCAAGCTGGGCGTGGACGTGGGGGAAATCACCCGGCATTTCGATTCGGTGTCGGTGTGCCTGTCCAAAGGGCTCGGCGCGCCGGTCGGCTCGGTGCTGTGCGGCTCAAGCGAGTTCATCGCCAAGGCGCGGCGCCTGCGCAAGATGGTCGGCGGCGGCATGCGTCAGGCCGGGATGCTGGCAGCGGCGGGTTTATACGCGCTGGAGCATCAGGTCGAGCGGCTGGCCGACGATCACGCCAATGCCACCGCCCTCGGCAAGGCCCTCGCGGACCTCGGTTTTGACGTCGAGCCGGTACAGACCAACATGGTCTACGTGCACATCGGCGATCGTGCCCCGGCGCTCAAGGCCTTATGTGCCGAGCGCGGTATCGTGCTCAGTGCTGCGCCGCGGTTGCGCATGGTCACCCATCTGGATGTGACGTCTGCGCATCTGGACAAGGTGGTGGCGGCCTTTGCCGAATTTGGCGTTCGCTGATCGTGTGATCAGCCCGATTGCCGGTTTCTATCGAATAACACGCTGTACCGAGCGTACAACGCCTATATAATGCGGCCCTTTGCCGTCGCTGCGTCGAATGACGCTATGCATGTGCCAGGCCGCAGTTTCCGTGGAAGAACCTATGAAAAGCGCAGAAATCCGTGAAGCCTTCCTTCGCTTCTTCGAAGAGCAAGGCCACACCCGAGTCGCCTCCAGCTCCCTGATCCCGGGCAACGACCCGACCCTGCTGTTTACCAACGCAGGCATGAACCAGTTCAAGGATTGCTTCCTCGGCCAGGAAAAACGGGCCTACACCCGCGCCGTCAGCAGCCAGAAGTGCGTGCGTGCCGGTGGCAAGCACAACGACCTGGAAAACGTCGGCTACACCGCGCGTCACCACACCTTTTTCGAAATGCTGGGCAACTTCAGCTTCGGCGACTATTTCAAGCGCGACGCAATCACCTACGCCTGGACCTTCCTCACCGGCGTGCTGAACCTGCCCAAGGAAAAACTCTGGGTCACCGTTTACGCCTCGGACGACGAAGCCTACGACATCTGGACCCAAGAGATCGGCGTGCCGGCCGAGCGCATGGTTCGCATCGGTGACAATAAGGGCGCGCCATACGCCTCCGACAATTTCTGGACCATGGGCGACACCGGCCCGTGCGGTCCTTGCACCGAGATCTTCTACGACCACGGCGCCGACATCTGGGGTGGGCCGCCGGGTTCGCCGGAAGAAGACGGCGACCGTTACATCGAGATCTGGAACAACGTATTCATGCAGTTCAACCGCACGGCCGACGGCGTTCTGCACCCGCTGCCAGCGCCGTCGGTGGACACCGGCATGGGCCTCGAGCGCGTCAGCGCCGTGCTGCAACACGTCAATTCCAACTATGAGATCGACCTGTTCCAGAGCCTGTTGGCCGCCGCTGCCAAAGCCATCGGCTGCAGCAACGACAATCAGGCGTCCCTGAAAGTCGTCGCCGACCACATTCGTTCGTGCGGCTTCCTGATTGCCGACGGCGTGCTGCCGTCCAACGAAGGCCGTGGCTACGTGCTGCGCCGCATCATCCGTCGCGCCTGCCGTCACGGCAACAAGCTGGGTGCCAAGGGCAGCTTCTTCTATCAGATCGTGGCTGCACTGGTCGCCGAAATGGGCGAAGCCTTCCCCGAACTGAAAAACCAGCAGGCTCACATCGAGCGCGTGCTGAAGGCTGAAGAAGAGCAGTTCGCCAAGACCCTGGAGCAAGGCTTGAAGATCCTCGAACAGGATCTCGCCGAGCTCAAGGGCACCATCGTCCCTGGCGACGTGGTGTTCAAGCTCTACGACACCTACGGTTTCCCGATGGACCTGACCGGCGACATCGCTCGCGAACGCAACCTGACCCTCGACGAGGCGGGTTTCGAGCGTGAGATGGATGCCCAGCGTGAACGAGCGCGCTCCGCCAGCTCCTTCGGCATGGACTACAACAGCCTGGTGAAGGTCGATGTGGCCACGCAGTTCACCGGCTATAAAGCCACTGCAGGCGAGGCCAAGGTCGTCGCCCTGTACAAAGACGGCATCGCGGTCGAGCAATTGAGCGAAGGCGAGGACGGCGTGGTCATCCTCGACCAGACCCCGTTCTACGCTGAATCCGGCGGCCAGATCGGTGACAGCGGTTACCTGACTGCCGGCGGCGAAGTGCGCTTCGACGTGAGCGACACCACCAAGACCGGCGGCGCGTTCCTGCATCACGGTGTTCAAGTGTCGGGCAGCCTGAAAGTGGGGACCACCGTCAGCACCGACGTCGCCGCCGAAGTTCGTCAGGCGACATCGCTGAACCACTCCGCCACGCACTTGCTCCACGCCGCGTTGCGTCAGGTGCTGGGCGAACACGTTCAGCAGAAAGGCTCGCTGGTCGACAGTCAGCGCCTGCGTTTCGACTTCAGCCACTTCGAAGCCATCAAGCCCGAGCAGCTCAAGGCGCTTGAAGACATCGTCAACGCCGAAGTGCGCAAGAACACGGCCGTCGAGACTGAAGAGACCGACATTGAGACCGCCAAGCAGAAGGGCGCCATGGCGCTGTTTGGCGAGAAGTACGGCGACAGCGTTCGCGTGCTGAGCATGGGCGGCGGTTTCTCGGTGGAGCTGTGCGGCGGCATTCACGCCAACCGCACCGGCGACATCGCGCTGTTCAAGATCATCAGCGAAAGCGGTGTGGCCGCCGGCGTGCGCCGTATCGAAGCGGTGACCGGCGCTGTGGCGCTGGAATACCTGAACGCTGCTGAAGAACAACTGAAGGAAGCCGCGAACCTGGTCAAAGGCAATCGCGACAACGTTCTGGACAAGCTGTCGGCGGTGCTGGAACGCAACCGTCTGCTGGAAAAGCAGCTGGAACAACTGCAGGCCAAGGCGGCCAGTGCTGCGGGCGACGACCTGTCGGGCTCGGCAGTGGACGTCAACGGTGTCAAGGTCCTCGCTGCCCGTCTCGACGGTCAGGATGGCAAGGCGCTGCTGGCCCTGGTTGATCAACTGAAGAACAAGCTCGGCCGCGCAGTGATCCTGCTCGGCGGGGTGCATGAAGACAAGGTCGTGCTGGTGGCAGGCGTCACCAAAGACCTGACTGGCCAACTCAAAGCCGGTGATTTGATGAAGCAAGCGGCTGCCGCTGTAGGCGGTAAAGGCGGCGGTCGTCCTGACATGGCGCAAGGCGGTGGTGTTGATGCTGCCGGACTCGAAGCAGCGCTGGCACTGGCTGTTCCGTTCGCCGAACAAGGTATTTAAGTCGACCCACCCGGGGCCCGTCGTTCGGGCTCCGGCGCTTCGCGGTTTGAATGATAACGGGCGCCCTTCATGGGCTGAGGCGGCTTTGAGATGGCTTTAATCGTACAAAAGTTTGGCGGCACCTCGGTGGGCTCGGTCGAGCGCATCGAACAGGTGGCCGACAAGGTCAAGAAATTCCGCGATGCGGGCGATGATCTGGTGGTCGTGCTGTCGGCCATGAGCGGCGAAACCAATCGCCTGATCGAACTCGCCCGGCAGATCAGCGATCAGCCGGTGCCACGCGAGCTGGACGTCATCGTTTCCACCGGCGAGCAGGTCACCATCGCTCTGCTGGCCATGGCGCTGATCAAGCGTGGCGTGCCGGCTGTTTCGTACACCGGTAATCAGGTCCGCATCCTGACCGACAGCGCCCATAACAAGGCGCGTATCCTACAGATCGACGATCAGAAAATTCGCGCTGACCTGAAGGCCGGTCGTGTGGTTGTGGTCGCCGGTTTCCAGGGCGTCGACGAAGACGGCAACATCACGACCCTGGGTCGTGGCGGTTCCGACACCACCGGCGTGGCGCTCGCTGCAGCGTTGAAAGCCGATGAGTGCCAGATCTACACCGACGTCGATGGCGTTTATACGACGGATCCGCGTGTTGTCTCGCAGGCCCAGCGTCTGGACAAGATCACCTTCGAAGAAATGCTGGAAATGGCTAGCTTGGGCTCCAAGGTCCTGCAGATCCGCGCGGTCGAATTCGCCGGCAAGTACAACGTCCCGCTGCGCGTACTGCACAGCTTCAAGGAGGGTCCAGGCACCCTCATTACCATTGATGAAGAGGAATCCATGGAACAGCCGATCATTTCGGGCATCGCCTTCAACCGCGACGAAGCCAAGCTGACCATCCGTGGCGTGCCAGACACCCCGGGCGTTGCGTTCAAGATTCTCGGCCCGATCAGCGGCGCGAACATCGAAGTCGACATGATCGTGCAGAACGTCTCGCACGATAACACCACCGATTTCACCTTCACCGTACACCGCAATGATTACCAGGCGGCGCTGCAGGTTCTGCAGAACACGGCCAACGAAATCGGCGCCCGTGAAGTCATTGGCGACACCAAAATCGCCAAGGTTTCCATCGTCGGTGTCGGCATGCGTTCCCACGCCGGTGTGGCCAGTCGCATGTTTGAAGCGCTGGCCAAGGAGAGCATCAACATCCAGATGATCTCGACGTCCGAAATCAAGGTCTCGGTAGTGATCGAAGAGAAGTACCTGGAGCTGGCCGTGCGCGCGCTGCACACTGCCTTCGAACTCGACGCACCACGTCAGGGCGAGTAAGCCTTGGGCAGGGGGCGCGGTTTTGGTCGCGCCTTCCGATACTGAATGTGGGCAATAAACTGTTCTTTTTCCGGCGCTGGTCGATACTGAGACATAGACCTGCGGCCGCTTCCGGCTCGGGCCCCTGCCGTTTGTCTATGCAGACTGTTGTCCCTTGAATGCAAGCGGTAAGGAGATAGGTATGCTGATTCTGACTCGGCGGTGCGCGGAAAGTCTGATCATTGGTGATGGTGAAATCACCGTGACCGTGCTCGGCGTTAAAGGCAATCAAGTACGCCTTGGGGTCAACGCGCCCAAGGAAGTGGCTGTTCATCGCGAAGAGATTTACCTGCGTATAAAGAAAGAGAAGGACGAAGAACCAAGCCATTAATTTTTATTGAATTTTTGGTTTGCAAACGGGGAAAAGGGTGGTTATTATACGCCCCGTGTTGCGGAGAGCTGGCCGAGTGGCCGAAGGCGCTCCCCTGCTAAGGGAGTACACCTCAAAAGGGTGTCGGGGGTTCGAATCCCCCGTTCTCCGCCATTATTTGCGTAGTACGTTGTAATCTGGCTTGATCGGTAAGTTGTTGAATTTACTAGAAAAAGTGCTTGACCAAGAGATTTGACGGCCTATAATGCGCGGCAACAAATGCACTCGTAGCTCAGCTGGATAGAGTACTCGGCTACGAACCGAGCGGTCACAGGTTCGAATCCTGTCGAGTGCACCATTTAAGCGTTGTTTGTAGTGATACGAACAGCAGTCTTAAGTTAGAAAGAGCCTGGCTTCAACAGGTCTTCGGAAGAACCACTCACTTCCAGAAGTAAAATGCGATACCCAGAGGTGAACTGGTTTAAAAAGCGCCATATGCACTCGTAGCTCAGCTGGATAGAGTACTCGGCTACGAACCGAGCGGTCACAGGTTCGAATCCTGTCGAGTGCACCATAAAACGGAAAGCCCGCATGCAAATGCGGGCTTTTTGCTTTCTAGCGTTTGCCTTTTACGCAACCGTGTTCATCGAATGACACCTGTCGGCTGCGCCCCTTCTTCTCCTCATACACATACCGGACTTCAGCGTTACGGCTGACGATCTTGTCCGGTCGCCCCAGCAAGCTTTCCACGTCACGTTTGCTCATCCCCGTTGGCGTCTGCTGATTGATGATCGCCTTTCGGCGCTGCTCCGCACTCAGGACATTGCCGCAACCGTCGTCTCGCTGGCCCACAACCACCACTTCGTTGCTTTTACGTTTTTGCAGGGTGTCCGCGATTGCAGGCGGAGGAGGGGGAGTGAAAGTCATGCCCGACGCTGGATTGATACCCTGTGGGGTCATGGCTTGACCGCTGGGGCAGCTCAGTGTGGTGAATGTCACGCTGCCGCTTTGATCCTCGCAGCGATTAACGATGGTGGCGCCTGCGCCGAGTGGCAAAAACAGCACCAGGGTGATGAGGAGCTCTCCAGTGTTGCGCGGCATCGCAATGTCTTCCCTGATCCAAGTGCGGAAAGGGTAGCGGTGAAGATTTCTCACGGCGAGCGAGTTTTGTTCACCGGATGTGACCAGGGGGTAGGAGTGACTTCGTCAGCGTTAACGTTGTGTTGCAACCGATTGTTTCACGTTGAATTTTTAGCCTCCCGCCACGGCAAGCGGTGTATGATTGCGCCCGTCAGCCCCGCCGGGGCTTGTGGACTACCTCCATGGACTTACCCAGTAGCAACTCAACACTAAGTTTCACCAATCAAGAATCGACTGATTGATCTTCTGGCGGGTTCCACTGCTGGGAGTGGAGTTCGCCTATGACCCAAATCGAAGTAAAAAAGACGCAGGAAAGCCTTCAGGATCGTCTCGCCCAAGTCATCGACTTGCTGCAACGTCAGCGCATCGTCGAAGACCTGACACACCGTCAGGAAGGCCAGCACCAGGATCGTGTCGAGAACCTCGTTCACCGGCAGAACCTCGTCGAGCTGCAGCGTAAGCTCGACGACCTGCACTCTGCCGACGTTGCCTACATCCTCGAAGCACTTCCCCTCGAAGACCGTCTGACGGTCTGGCAGCTGGTGAAGGCCGAGCGTGACGGCGACATCCTTCTTGAAGTGTCGGACTCCGTTCGGGAAACCCTGATCGCCGACATGGACGATCACGAGCTGCTTGCGGCCGCCAAGGAAATGGACGCCGACGAGCTGGCCGACCTCGCACCAGAGCTGCCGCGTGATGTTGTCCATGAGCTGATGGAGGCGCTGGACAGCCAGCAGCGTGAGCGCGTGCGCTCGGCCTTGTCCTACGACGAGGAGCAGGTAGGCGCCCTGATGGACTTCGAGATGGTGACCATCCGCGAGGATGTCAGCCTGGAAGTCGTTCTGCGTTATCTGCGCCGCCTCAAAGAGCTGCCCGGTCACACTGACAAACTGTTCGTGGTCGACTCCGATGGCGTCCTCAAGGGCGTGCTACCCATCAAGCGTTTGCTGGTTAACGACCCGGAGAAGCAGGTGTCGGAGGTCATGGCCAGTGATCCCGTGAGCTTCCATCCTGACGGCGATGCGTATGAAGCCGCCCAGGCGTTCGAACGTTACGACTTGATTTCTTCCCCGGTGGTCGACAAGAACGGCAAGCTGATCGGCCGTCTGACCATCGATGAAATGGTCGATCTCATCCGTGAGGAGAGCGAGACCGAAGTGCTCAACATGGCGGGTCTGCGCGAAGAAGAAGACATCTTCGCCTCGGTCTGGCGTTCACTGCGCAACCGCTGGTCCTGGCTGGCGGTCAACCTGATTACTGCCTTTCTTGCATCGCGAGTGATCGGCCTGTTCGAAGGCTCCATCGAGAAGCTGGTGGCGCTGGCGGCGTTGATGCCGATCGTGGCGGGGATTGGCGGCAACTCGGGCAATCAGACCATCACGATGATTGTCCGGGCCATGGCCCTCGATCAGGTGAACACCGGCAACACCTCACGGCTGATGCGCAAGGAGCTGGCCGTCGCGCTCATCAACGGTCTTGTGTGGGGTGGCGTGATCGGGATCGTCGCTTACTTGCTGTACCACAGCTGGTCTCTCGGCGTGGTGATGACCGTCGCCATGACATTGAATCTGCTGTTGGCAGCATTGATGGGCGTGCTGATTCCCATGACCCTTTCTCGGCTGGGTCGCGATCCGGCGATGGGCGCCAGTGTGATGATCACGGCCATGACCGACAGCGGCGGGTTCTTTATCTTTCTGGGGTTGGCCACCGTGTTTTTGCTCTGACCCCACGCTTCACCCAAAACCGCCTTCAGGGCGGTTTTTTAATGTGCGCGATGCCGCTTAATGGGGTGGAAGCTATGAGTTCATTAAGTTTCAGGCACAAAAAAGCCAGCAGTGTGCTGGCTTTAAAGTCTCTGGTTTAAACGACTTATTCGTCGTCGTTTGCCAGGCTAGTGTCATGGGCAATCAACGAAACCAGTGCGTTCTGCTGGCGGTGAGCCAACTGACGGAAACGCTGCAGCAGCTCGCGTTCGTGGAGCGAAAGCTCCGGACTGTCCAGACGCAGACTCGGCTCATCACCCAGTGCGCCTTCCTGAATCAGACTCTGCTCAATACGCGCAATGATTTCCGAGTTCATGCTGCGGTGGTGCTGTTTGGCGACGTCCGCAATACGCTCGCGCATGCCTTCCGGTAGGCGAACTACGAACTTGTCAGCTGTGCGACTGGAATAATTGGCCTGTTTCATAGGGCTCATATATTTAACCGAATTAGTTCAAAGAGAGAGGCGGTTTCTACATTAGGCCGCAGATGTCATGCTCTGACTGTCTTTTGGCCGAAATGTTCAACCAGCCCGCATAAAGGATCGCCATCCTGCACCAACGTGTCGATTCCTTGGCGTCAAATGTGTGACAAATATTGAACTACATAAAGGCTTTTAGCCAGCACCAATTATCCGAAATGCGTCCTGGTTTGCAAAGTGAAACTCTGATCACCCTTGCAGTGCTGGGCAAACGCCGTGATGGCAATTTGTCTTCATCGTAGAGGGAGACTGGGGATAATACGAGGAGGCATTCAAGAAAGAGACGAAGGGTTCATTGCGCCCTTGTCGCTGTAGCGTAAGCCTAAGCCCACAGAGACAGGGTATCCGGCGTCGTATGTTTGGCGACTTGATGCGCCAGCAAGTGCTGGCGAAGGCTCGGGGCTTGGGTTAACGCAAAACCGGGTCAAACTTGATACGGCGACCCACAAACAGCGCTGCAACGAACAGGCTGGCGAAAATTGCTGCGGCTGCTTTCGCCAGCGTACTCATGGTTTCCATTGACGGAGCCAGCAGTTGGTCAGTGGCGAGGGCCATGACGGCCAGGATCAGGAACGAAATTGCTGCTTTGGACATGGCTGCTCTCTAATGGGTTGCTCTCTCATGGAAAGCGGGTCGAAGCCGTTGTGGTAGCTGATCAGCACCCGCTGTTCAGAACACCCAGCGCTCCGAGCGACTCACCGGCACGGCTTCTTCACTGTCATGGGCCAGAATGACTTCCGTGCCCTGACTTGGCATGACTGCGAACCGTGGCGTCTGTGGCATGAGGTGATGAGGCTGAGCCTGAACGGCGATGCTCTCTGATTTCACGGTCTCTGACGTGCTGCCATCGTTCTGGAAGTGGAAGGCGACCAATGCGACAAGCGCGGCAGCATTGAGCAGGGACAGTGTCATGTTCATCTCGGGTACCTTCGCTTGGACGGCGTTCAGAGGGGTGATTCGCGAAGAGTATGTTGCAGTCTGCATGCCAACCCTTAGTCCAAAGAAATGCTATAAAAATCAACAGGATGATTAGGATTTTCAGGATTGTAGGGTTGCGTTTTGCAATAAGGCCCATGGCCATCGTTGCATTCTGCACGATAGCCCTATGATGTGAGCGAGAGGCAGCGTCTTACAGCACCCATTGATAATGACGACATGACAAGCCAGCGCCTTGTCGTTAAGATGCACGCCGTCCGATTTGGTGTCCTCTTAGTTCAACGGATAGAACGAGCCCCTCCTAAGGGCTAGATGCAGGTTCGATTCCTGCAGGGGACATATCTGACTCGCCTTTACTCCCGCCCGAACACCTGTCTCACACCTCGCCCAACCGCCAGTCAACCCGAGCTGTCATTCATGCCTGCGCGCTCGCCTGTGGGTGCTGATCCGCGTACCACCGATTGCGGCCATTATTTTTCGCGCAGTAAAGATAGGCATCCGCCGCTTTGATCATGCCGGCAGGCGTCGTGTCTTCCCGCGCAGGGAACCTGACCGTCACGCCTGCGCTTGCGGTGACGATCTTTTCAGGATGATCGGCGTGCTCCAGCGCAAGCGCCCGGATGGCCTGCAGGATGTCCTCCACGAGGCGGCCCGCACCCTGAAGGTCGGTATCCGGAAGCAGCACGGTGAATTCCTCGCCACCGTAGCGAACGGCGAGGTCCGCAGGCCGCTTCAACACGCCGCTGATGGCTTGGGCGACCTGCTGGAGACAGTCGTCACCCGCCGCATGGCCGTAGCGGTCGTTGAAGCGCTTGAAGTAATCGATATCAAGCATGATCAAGGCGAGTGGGTAGCGCTGTCGTTTTGCCCGGCCGATCTCGGTTTCGAGGGTCATGTCGAGGCGGCGCCGGTTGCCCAGTCTGGTCAGGCTGTCGGTCAGGGCCATGTCTCTGACGGCCTGATGGGCGAGGCGAATCTCGCTCTCCATGGCCATCCGTCCGCGCAGTTGAGTGAGCACGATGAAGGCAAATCCGACAAAGCCGGCGACCAAGACCAGCAGCACAAGCCCGGACTTGAGCAGATCACGACGCCACGGCCCGACGAAGGATTCTCTCGACAGCCCGGCAGCGACCACCAGCGGATAACTCGACAGCGCACGAAATCCATACAACCGGTACGTGCCGTCCACCACGGCTTTGATCTCGACGATCCCTTCGTTGACGGTCGGCAGGTAGCGTTTGAAGATCTCGCTGTCAGCCAGGCTTTGCCCCACCACGGAATGAATGAACGGGCGTCTCACCAAAATGGTCCCGTCTCGCATCGCCAGCACCAGCGCACCGCGATCATCAATCTTGAAGTCGCCGTAATAATCCATGAAGTAGCTGAGTTTGATGGTCCCCAGCAGCACACCTGCGAACGAGCCATCAGCGTTATTCAGCCTTCGGGAGACCGGAATGATCAGCTCGCCGGTGGAGCGGCTTTTGACCACGTTGCTGATGCGCACACGGCGATCGGTGTGGGTGCGGTGATAGTTGAAATAGTCACGGTCGGCGTTGTTTGCGGTGTCCGGGGTCACGTCCTTGTCGGTGACGATCCATCGCCCGTCGGCGCCATAGATGAACAGCCCGTGGAGCTGAGGCATGAGCTTCGATTGCTCCGCCATCAGTGTGTGGAGGCGCGGAACGTTGATAGCGGCCAAGCCATCGCCCTCCACCCGCTCGCCCAGGGCGTAGGTAAGGATGTCGACTTGCCGGATGGCGTCCTCGGCGTGCTGCGCGGTGGCACGGGCCAGGTTAGTGACCGAGTCTCGGGCGAAATCGTAGGCGTGGGTGTAATCGCGCCAGGCGCGCCACCCCTCGACTGAAAGGAACGTCATCAGCACCATGATCATGAACGCGAGGGTCAGGCGAAACACGGCCGTATTGCGCCCTGGCCCCAAGTCCAATTGATCGAAGGCGCCTGACGGCGGCGGATGCTGTTCGCCTCCTGGCATGCTCTCTGGCCTCCTGTGAAATGTCAGCTGTTGACGGTGCGGACCGCTTTGGTCAGCGCGTCCGCCATTTCTTCCGCACTCAGCTGAGGGCTCAAAATAGTTTTTCGCATCGTCTCAATCGGCATGCTGGGCACCGGCGCTTCCTCGGGACGCTGTACGAAACTCAACCCGCCAGCGTTCCTGACCTCTACCGCGCCATCCGAACCGTCGGAGTCGCCGCCTGACAGCACCAGGCTGATCACCCGCTCGCGGAACACTTCGGCAGCCGTGGTGAACAGGCGATCGGCGGCAGGACGTGCGAGGTGTACCTTGGGGCCGTTGTCGAGATGAATGATCCCGGGCGAGACGATCTCCAGATGCCGGTCTGCAGGAGCCAGATACACACGGCCCGGCAGTACCGGTTCGCCTTCTTTTCCGTAGTCCACAGGCAGCGTCGAGTACCGAGCGAGCACAGACGCCAGGTAGTCCGGACCTAATGGGTGGGTGTGAATGACGATGAGCACGGCAGCGGGAAAATCTGCCGGCAGCTTGGCGAGGAGGTGACGGAGGGCCTCGGGGGCGCCTCGTGAACCTGCGATGACGACAACATCCCTCAGCACTTGCGTGTTTGTAGCGTCCATACCGTTGCCCCTCACTGGTTCTATAGGGTGGACACAACGCAAGCGCTTGCCGTTCATTTTCACGTCATCAGCGGCCGACGAATTCCTCGTGCAATTCGCGCGTCACTCGACGGGATCAATGGGCAATAAAAAAGCCACGAGACGCGGAGTCTCGTGGCTTTCGTGATCAGCGGCATCGGAATTGATGCAACCGGTCAGACTTTGTTACAGCGCCATGTCGCTGGCGGGCTTGCTTTCAGCAGGCTTGCCCGGCGCGGCAGTGCTGGTGCCGACGCTCTGATCGAGCACAGGCGGCTTGCCCAGTTGCAGCACTTCGGCGGTGTAGTTCCACTCTTGCTGAACAGCGGCTGGCGAATCATTCAGCTTGGTGCCATAGCTCGGCACGATCTGATGGATCTTCGCTTGCCACTCAGGCGTCGCGACCTGGGTTTTGAAGAGCTTCTCCAGGACATTCATCATGATCGGTGCAGCAGTCGATGCGCCTGGCGATGCGCCCAGCAGGGCAGCGATGGTGCCGTCCTGGGAAGAAACCACTTCGGTGCCCAGTTTCAGCACGCCGCCCTTGTCCGCGTCACGCTTGATGATCTGTACGCGCTGACCGGCTTGCCACAGGCGCCAGTCTTCTTTCTTGGCGTGCGGGAAGTATTCCTGCAGCGCTTTGAAGCGGTCGTCGTCAGACAGCATCAGCTGACCGGCGAGGTACTCGACCAGCGGGTACTGCTCCACGCCCACCTTGGTCATCGGCCAGATGTTGTGGGTGGTCATGCTGCTGAACAGGTCGAAGTACGAACCTTCTTTCAGGAACTTGGTAGAGAAGGTGGCGAACGGGCCAAACAGGATGACGCGCTTGCCGTCCAGCACGCGGGTGTCCAGGTGCGGAACCGACATGGGCGGCGCGCCGGTGGAGGCGATGCCGTAAGCCTTGGCCATGTGCTGCATGGCCACGGTCGGGTTCTCGGTCACCAGGAACGAACCGCCAACCGGGAAGCCTGCGTACTCCTGAGCTTCGGGAATGCCGGATTTCTGCAGCAGCTTCAATGCCCCGCCGCCTGCACCGATGAACAGGAACTTGGCGTCGGTACCGGTGGTGGTGCCGTCTTTCAGGTTCTTGTATTCAACGTGCCACGAGCCGTCGTCGTTGCGGGTGATGTCGTTGACTTCGCTGGACAGCTTCAAATCGAAGTTCGGGCGGGTCTGCAGGTACGACACGTACTGACGGGTGACTTCACCCCAGTTCACGTCGGTGCCGATTGGCGTCCAGGTGGTCGCCAGCTTCTGCGAAGGATCACGGCCCTCCATCATCAGCGGGACCCACTTGGCGATCTGCGCCGGGTCTTCGGAGTACTGCATCGGGCGGAACAGCGGGCTGGCTTGCAGCGCGTCATAACGCTTTTTCAGGAATTTGATGTTGTCATCGCCCCACACAAAGCTCATGTGCGGTGTGGTGTTGATGAACGAAGGCGGGTTCTTCAGGACGTTCTGGCGGACCTGCCAGGACAGAAACTGACGGGTGACCTGGAAGGCTTCGTTGATCTCGATGGCTTTGGAGATATTGACCTTGCCGTCTTTGTCTTCAGGCGTGTAGTTCAGCTCGGCGAGACCGGAGTGACCGGTGCCGGCGTTGTTCCAGCCGTTGGAGCTTTCTTCGGCGACGGCGTCGAGGCGCTCGACCATTTCCATCGACCAGCTTGGTTCGAGTTCATTGAGCCAGACGCCCAGGGTCGAACTCATGATGCCGCCGCCGATCAGCAGGACATCGACTTTCTTGCTCTCTGCGGCGTGGGCTTGCAGGAAGGTGGCCGAAATCGCGAGGCCCAGTAGAGCGGTGCTCGTTTTCTTGAACATCGAATCATCCAATAGATAGAAAGTTATCCGCCTGCCGCATTCGTCGCGCAACGTCCTGCAGTGCCGGGCGCCATCGTGCGGCGCGAACGTCAGACAGGCTTCGCTCTCGGAAAACGAGGAGGAAGGGTCAAGAGGCCAGTCAACAGGTCGACCTCGTGTTCTATGTCCCTCGGCGCTGTGCTTTTTATTCGATCATTGGAATCAGCAGCTTGAGTAAACATCATCCACCGCAGGACCTGGTCATCAGGTCCATCCCCTGCGGCGGGCGGGGATTGTACCCGAAATGTCATTTTCGACAAATCGAGTGTCAAATTAGTCAATACGCCATTTTGTCTCAGGGGGACGATTGGCTGGCCTGGCGCCGAAACGCCAAGCGGATTACAGCGTAAATTTGCCCACCATGCCGTGGAACGACACGGCCAGTCGCGACAAGGCCTGACTCGACGCGCTGGTCTGATTGGCGCCTGCCGCGGTCTGCGTCGACAGGTCCTGAATGTTCACCAGATTGCGGTCTACCTCGCGAGCCACTTGCGCCTGTTCCTCGGCCGCGCTGGCGATCACCAGATTACGTTCGTTCATCTGGCTGACGCCTTCGCTGATGCGCTCCAGTGCCCGGCCGGCTTCGGTGGCCAGTGACTGGGTATGCACGGCGATCGCCTGGCTCTTGCCCATGGCCTGCACGGCTTCGTCGGCGCCATTGCGCACCTTGGTGATCATTGATTCGATTTCGCCGGTGGAGGTCTGGGTGCGGTGGGCGAGGGCACGTACTTCGTCCGCCACCACCGCAAAACCTCGACCCTGCTCGCCGGCGCGGGCGGCTTCAATGGCCGCGTTGAGCGCCAGCAGGTTGGTCTGCTCGGCAATCCCGCGGATCACGTCGAGCACTTTGGTGATGTCGCGGATCTGCCCGGCCAGCGCTCCGACGCGCTCGGTCGATTCGGTGATTTCCACGGTCATGGTGTTCATCGCGGTGACAGCCTGCTGCACTTGTTACTGACCCCTGATGGCGTCTTCGGAAGTCTGCGCAGACACCTGCGACGCGCTGGCGGCGTTACGCGCCACTTCTTCCACCGCGGCGGTCATCTCGTTGACGGCCGTGGCGGCCTGCTGGATTTCATCGTTCTGACGCATCAGCCCGCGGGTGCTGTCGTCGGTCACCATGGTCAGCTCTTCAGCCGCAGAAGCCAGCTGATCCGAGGCGGTGGCGATCTGCTGAACCGTGCCTTTGAGGCTGCCCTGCATGGTGGACAGCGCCTTGAGCAACTGCCCGGTTTCGTCCTGGCCGCCGACGTGGATGGGCTGACTCAGATCGCCGGCCGCCACTCGAGTGGCGCTTGCCACCGATTGATAGATCGGCCGGGTGATCATGCGCGTGACGATCAGCCCCAGCGCAATGGCGCACACCACCGCGATCAGCGAACCGATGATCAGAATCCACGTCACCTGGGTGTCGGTTTCAACCCCGGCCTGTGCCTGCTCGTTGGCCTGGCGCAGATTGGATTCGATCATGATTTTCAATTCGCCCATGGTCTTGCGATAGCTGGGCGTCACGCTGGTCGCGGCCAGTTTGCTGGCTTGCTCCAGGTCTCCGCTCTGCGCCACAGACAGCGCATTGAGGGCGGCGCTGATGTAAGCGGCCCAGTCGCGTTCGAAGTCATCGCCTGCGGCTTTTCATCCGGATCGAGCGGCGTGGCGCGGTAGGTCTTGAAGTCCGTCTCGGCCTGGGCCTGGTTTTCTTTCAGTGACTGGATCGCGGCGTTGATGTCTTCAGGGTTGGCTTTGAGCGCGCTCAGTCCGATGGCCTTGAAAAAGTCGCGGTTGGTGGCGATGACGTTGGCCTTGACCGAATCGACCTTGGCGATCGACACCAGGTTGTCGCTCACCGTATTTTCAAACAGCTCGTACAGGCGCGAGATACCGCTCTGTCCCAGCACACCCACCACTACAGTGATCAGCGCACACAGGCAGAATGCCGAAAGGAGCTTGGTCTTCAATTTCAGATCGGTCAGCCAGGACATAGGGCGCACTCGGAGAGGGTGGGTGTGGCTGTTGGCTACGCGTTGCATGACTGGATATCGGCGGGACGCCCGAGGACTTTACCCATTCTCCTGCGCTTGCTTGGGCGTTGATCTTCCGTCGCAACGGCGCGTACGCGTCACTTTTCCAGCGCCGGGTGCCTAAGCTTTGCTCCGCTGCCGCCGATAACTCGGACAAGTGGCGTCATGCCGCAACTCTATTGGCCGTCTCTACCCCGACGTCGGGAACGAGACCGCCGCTCTTGCAAGTGCCTCAGGGCCGAATTTTTATCCGGTGACAGGAATCTCGATGCTGGCGTGGAACCAAAAAAACTTTCTGATCGTCGACGATTTTTCCGACTTCCGCAGTTCGGTCCGATCGATGCTGCGCGAGTTGGGGGTCAAGGTGGTGGACACCGCCGACACCGGCGAGGAGGCGTTGAAGATGTGCGCGCACAAGCGCTACGACTTCGTTCTCCACGACTTCAATCTGGGCGACGGCAAGAAGAACGGCCAACAGGTGCTCGAAGACCTGATGACCGATCGGCTGATCAGCCATGAAAGTGTGTTCGTCATGGTCACCGCCGAAAACAGCCAGGCGATGGTGATGAGTGCGCTGGAGTGGGAGCCGGATGCCTACCTGACCAAGCCGTTCAACCGCGCGAGCCTGGCTCAGCGTCTGGAGAAGATCGTCCAGCGCAAGACGTTGCTCAAGCCGATTTTGCAGGCGCTGGACCGTGGCAATCCGACGGAGGTGCTGAACGCCTGCGTCGCACTGACCCAACAGGAACCCCGCTTCGCGCCCCTGTGCCTGCGCTATAAAGCCGACGCCTTGCGTGACCTCAATCAGCACGAGCCGCTGGAAGCCTTTCTCAAGTCGATCCTCGCTGATCGTCCGCAACCCTGGGCCTATGCGGCGTTGGGCAAACTGTTGTTCAAGCGTGGGCGCCATGCTGAAGCGCAGACCGTTTACGAAGAAGCCATTCGCGCCTTCAATGCCATGCCGGTGCTGTATGACGGGCTGGCGGATGTGCTGGTGGCCACCGGCGATAGCAAGCGTGCGCAAAAGATGCTGGAAGAAGCGGTGCGCTTATCGCCCTACGCCGTGCGCCGTCAGCGTCTGCTGGGCAAGCTGGCGCTGGAAAACGAGGATTTCGACGGCGCTTCAAAGGCGTATCGTCAGGCCGTTTCCCAGGGCCAGTTTTCCCGCTTCAAAGACCCGGAAACCAACCTGGGTTTTGCTCAGGCCCTGATCAGCCGTGGCGGCGAACGCGGCCTGGATGCGCGCACCCGCGTGGAGATCAACCAGACCCTGACCGAAGTGGCCAAGGAAAACGGCAACGACGCCGGCCTGCAAGTGCGCGCGCGTCTGATGAAAGCCACCAGTGTCGCGTCCTCCGACCCTGAAATGGCCGCCAAGCTGACCGAGCAGGCGATGGAGCGGCTCGAGGGCATGGAGCAGTTTCTCAGCGCCGATGCGGCACTGGCAGTGGCTTCGCAGCTCAAGGCCCTCGGCCAGGAAGACGCTGGCGCGGGCATTCTGAAAAGCTGTGCCGAAATTTACGGTGACGACCCGCAGGTCATGCAGAACATCGCCAGGCAGACCGACGATCCTGAAATTCTGGGCGCGGGCAAGGCGGCCATCGATTTCAACATTCAGGGCATTCGCTGTTACCGCGCCGGCAAGCTCGGCGAGGCGCAGGACCTGTTCCGCCAGGGCCTGGCCCTGCAACCGAAGAACATCAGTATCGCGCTGAACATGGCGCAGTCGCTGCTGCACATGGGCGTTCATAACCTCGACGCGGCGAGCCTGGCGGAATGTCAGAACAGTCTGAAGATGGTGGGCAAGATGCCGGAAAGCGACGCTCGCTTCGAACGTTTCCAGAAACTGCGGCTCAGGGCTTTCGGCGAATGAAAGATCAGGATCTCGGGCTCGACTTCTCGATGGTGATTGCTTCCACCGTCCATGACATGAAGAACTCGCTGGGGTCGTTGATCCAGGCCCACGGCCAGTGGGTCAAGCAGCTTCCCGAGGCCTGTCGGGGTACGCCGGATCAGGGCGTCATCGACTACGAGTTCGCTCATCTCAACGGCATGCTCGTGCAGTTGCTGGGGCTGTACAAGCTGGGCGTGAACCAGTTGCCGTTGCGCCCGGATTATCACGAGCTGGATGACTTCATCGAAGCGCAGCTGGCTTTCCATCAGGAGGTGCTCGTCAGCCGCGGCATCACGGCCCGCTATGCGGTGGACGATTTCGGTCTGCCGGGGTTCTTTGATCGGGAGCTGGTGGGGTCGGTGGTGTCCAACGTGGTCATCAACGCCATTCGTTTTGCGCGCAGTGAAGTGCTGATCACGGCAGGCCAGGTCGGCGAGCAGCTGGTGATCAGCATCAACGACGACGGCCCGGGGTTTCCTGCGCGCATGATCGAGGAGCACACCGACTACGTGCTGGGCATCAACCAGAACAGCGGCAGCACAGGGCTGGGTTTGTATTTCGCGGCGAACATCGCCAAGCAGCACCAGCGAAAAGGCGTCCCCGGCCACATCGAAATTACCAACGGCGGCGAGCTGGGCGGCGGGTTGTTCAGCATTTATCTGCCCTGAGATTGCGTGCGCTTGGCTGCGGTCGAGAGCAGATCAAAGGCTTCCCGGCTAAAGCCGGTCCTACGAAGTGCACGCGTCGTTTTGTGGCGTTAAAGCTTCACGCCTTGCCCCAACACCACATTAAGCGCGTTGCGTGCATCGTCCAGTTGCACCAGCGTGGCGTGGTGGGCGCCCAGCGCATCGCGGTTTTCAATGGCGGTGAGGATCGCACGATGACGGGGCAGGGCCAGTTCGTGCAGGTTCGGGCGCTTGTTGGAATGCTTCAACGCCTCGCGCAGTGCCAGCGACAGCATGTTGCACAAGTGCGCGAGCAGGTCGTTGTGGGTGGCGTCGGCAATGCGGCTGTGGAAATCGAGGTCCGGTTGCAGCACGTCCTCGACGGTGGGCGCGGCGGCCATGCGGTCGTAGGCTTCGCCGATGGACGCAAGGTCTTCGGGGGTCGCGTGTTGCGCAGCGAGCGCGGCGGCAGCTGGTTCGATGATGCTGCGCACGCTGGTGAGCAGGGCGAAAAATTCATTCTGCGGCGAGCTTTGCATCAGCCAGTGCAGCACGTCCGGATCAAGAATGTGCCACTCCCGGCGCGGCTTGACCACCGTGCCCACCCTCGGCCGGGAATACACCAGCCCTTTGGCGACCAACACCCGCGTGGCTTCGCGCAGCACCGGACGACTGACGGCATATTCTTCACAAAGCAAGGCTTCGGCGGGGAGTTTGTCATCAGGTTTGAAGCGGCCCGAGACAATCTGCATGCCGATGTCCTGGACAATGCGCGAGTGCATGCTTTTACGATTGGAGGGCTTACGGTAATCCATGGGGCGCGGGGCAATCCTGAGCGGTGAATGCGGCGCATCATAGCATTGGCGACAGAGCGCAAGGGTGGACTCTGCCTCCACCTGTAGGGGCGTGGCGCATTCAATCAATGGCTCCTAATCAATGGGAATGCCGTGGCACTTCCGAGCCGCGCATACCCACCAGGAAGTCAAAATCGCAACCCTGATCCGCCTGCATCACATGGTCGATGTACAGCTGACGGTATCCGCCGATCAACAACTGTGGCGGCGCTTGCCAATCGGCCAGGCGCGCGGTCAGTTCCGCTTCCGGAATGTCCAGGTGCAAACGGCCGGTCGCGCAATCCAGTTCGATGAAATCACCTTCCTGCACCACCGCCAGCGGACCTCCGGCAGCGGCCTCGGGCGCGACGTGCAATACCACCGTGCCGTACGCCGTGCCGCTCATGCGCGCATCGGAAATCCGCACCATGTCGGTCACGCCCTGGGCCAGCAGCTTGGCCGGCAGCCCCATATTCCCAACTTCGGCCATGCCTGGATAACCCTTCGGCCCGCAGTTCTTCATCACGAGGATGCTGCTGGCGTCGACGTCCAGATCCGGATCGTTGATGCGTGCCTTGTACATGTCGAAGTTTTCGAACACCACCGCCCGACCCCGGTGCTTCATCAGCGCAGGCGTGGCGGCGGATGGCTTGAGCACCGCGCCCAGTGGCGCAAGGTTGCCGCGCAGCACGCAGATGCCGCCGTCGGCGACCAGCGGATTGTCGATGGCGCGGATGACTTCATCGTCGCCATAGATTGGCGAGTTCTGCACGTTTTCCCACAGCGTCTTGCCGTTGGCGGTCAAGGCGTCGGGATGGGGGATCAGATTATTCTCGCCCAGACGACGCAATACGGCCGGCAAGCCACCGGCGTAGTAGAACTCTTCCATCAGGAAGCGCCCGGAAGGCTGCAGGTCCACCAGCGTTGGCGTGCCGCGACCGATACGGGTCCAGTCGTCCAGCTCCAGGTCCACGCCGATACGACCGGCGATGGCTTTAAGGTGAATGACCGCGTTGGTCGAACCGCCGATGGCCGCGTTGACGCGGATGGCATTTTCAAAAGCTTCGCGGGTCAGGATTTTTGACAGGCGCAGGTCTTCGTTGACCATCTGAACAGCCCGCATGCCGGACATGTGCGCCAGTACGTAACGGCGCGAATCCACCGCAGGAATCGCAGCGTTGTGCGGCAGCGAGGTGCCCAGCGCTTCGGCCATGCAGGCCATTGTCGAAGCAGTGCCCATGGTGTTGCAGGTGCCGGCCGAGCGCGACATGCCCGATTCGGCGGAAAGGAATTCGTCGAGGCTGATTTGCCCGGCTTTGTAGGATTCGTGCATCTGCCAGACGATGGTGCCGGCGCCGATGTCCTTGCCTTTGTGTTTGCCGTTGAGCATCGGCCCGCCGGTGACGACGATGGCCGGGATGTCACAGCTGGCAGCGCCCATCAACAGGGCAGGGGTGGTCTTGTCGCATCCGGTCAGCAGCACAACGCCGTCGATGGGATTGCCGCGGATCGCTTCTTCGACGTCCATGCTCGCCAGGTTGCGGGTCAGCATGGCGGTCGGGCGCAGGTTCGATTCGCCGTTGGAGAAGACCGGGAATTCAACCGGGAAACCACCGGCTTCGATTACGCCGCGTTTGACGTGTTCGGCGATGGTGCGGAAGTGAGCGTTGCAGGGCGTGAGTTCGGACCAGGTGTTGCAGATGCCGATGATCGGCTTGCCCTGGAACTGGTGGTCGGCGATGCCTTGGTTCTTCATCCAGCTGCGGTACATGAAGCCGTTCTTGTCGGCGGTACCGAACCACTGGGCGGAGCGCAGCACGGGTTTCTTATTGGAATCAGACATAAATCAGCACTCTTATTGTAAGGCTTTATTTGTAAGACTAAAGGCTGCAGGTGCTGACTAAAATAGGCCGAAAATGTCACCAGTGGAAGAGTTGTAACCTTAAATAGTAATACTATATAGTCGATCTCAACCGAGGGACGACCCTGCCGGCTTCACCCGCAGCAATGCGCACACGAAGGCAGAGGCGATCCCCGCAGGCTTCCATAACAAAAACAATGAGGACCGCATCCATGAGCCAGGAACTCAGGCTTATTCGTCGCATCACCCTGAAACTCATTCCCTTCCTGATCCTGCTCTACCTGATTGCCTACGTGGATCGCTCAGCCGTCGGTTTCGCCAAGCTGCACATGGGCGCGGACGTCGGCATCGGCGACGCGGCATATGGCATGGGTGCCGGCCTGTTCTTCATCGGCTACTTCCTGCTGGAAATCCCCAGCAACCTGATGCTCGAACGCTTCGGCGCGCGGCGCTGGTTCGCGCGGATCATGGTCACCTGGGGCGTCATCACCATGGGCATGGCCTTTATCCAGGGCCCGACCAGCTTCTATGTCATGCGCTTCTTGCTTGGCGCTGCCGAAGCTGGGTTCTTCCCGGGCGTTCTGTACTACATCACCCAATGGTTCCCGGTCCGCCATCGCGGCAAGATCCTCGGCCTGTTCATCCTTTCCCAACCCATCGCGATGATGATCACCGGCCCGATTTCCGGTGGTTTGCTGGGCCTGGAAGGCGTGGCCGGTCTGCACGGCTGGCAGTGGCTGTTTCTGTGCATCGGCGCGCCGGCGATTCTGCTGACCCTGCCGGTGCTGCGCTGGCTGCCTGACGGCCCGAAAGACGTGAAATGGATGGACCCGGTCGAGAAGCAATGGCTCGCCGGCGAGCTGAAAAAGGACCTGGAAGAATACGGCCAGACCCGCCATGGCAATCCGCTGCACGCGCTGAAAGACAAACGCGTCCTGCTCCTGGCGCTGTTCTATCTCCCTGTGACCCTGAGCATTTATGGCCTCGGCCTGTGGCTGCCGACGCTGATCAAACAGTTTGGCGGCAGTGATCTGACCACGGGCTTCATTTCTGCCGTGCCCTACATTTTCGGCATCGTCGGCCTGTTAATCGTGCCGCGCAGCTCCGACCGGCTCAATGACCGCTATGGCCACTTGGCGGTGCTGTATGTGATCGGCGCCATCGGTTTGTTTCTCAGCGCGTACCTGACGGTTCCGGTGCTGCAACTGGCGGCGCTGTCGCTGGTGGCGTTCTCGCTGTTTTCCTGCACCGCGGTGTTCTGGACCTTGCCCGGTCGATTCTTCGCCGGGGCCAGTGCGGCGGCGGGCATTGCGCTGATCAACTCGGTGGGCAATCTTGGCGGCTACATCGGCCCCTTCGTCATCGGCTGGCTGAAAGAACTGACCGGCAATCTGGCCAGCGGCTTGTACTTCCTCTCAGGCGTCATGATCTGCGGCCTGATCCTGACCGGTGTGGTCTACCGCGTTCTGGAACGCAAGCACGTGTTGCCCGAATCGAAATTTGCCGCCAGCGCGCGCGGCTCTCGTTAACCGCAGGCCGCTCCGTGGAGCGGCCGTGTAGACCCCAAACAGGAGAACCCCATGCATTTAGTACAGTTCGAGCTGGGCAATGGCCAGCGTCGCGTCGGTCTGGTGGACGGTCCGCTGGTGCGCGAAATCCAGGGCGCGACCAGCACCCGTGAGCTGGCCCTGGCGGCCATCGAAAAACACATCTCCCTCGCCGAGCAGGTCGACAGCCTGGGCCTGGGTGACAATCACGATTACTCGCAGCTGCGCGCCGATTTGATGATTCTGCCGCCGCTGGACCATCCGGATCCTGCCCACTTGCTGGTCAGCGGCACGGGCCTGACGCACTTGGGCAGTGCCTCGGCGCGGGACAAAATGCACCAGCAAGGCAATGACGAAGCGGGCATGACCGACACCATGCGTATCTTCAAATGGGGCCTGGAAGGCGGCAAGCCGGCGGCCGGTCAGCCGGGCGTGCAGCCGGAGTGGTTCTACAAGGGCGACGGCAGCATCGTCATTCGTCCGGGCGAGTCGTTCCCGCAGCCTCCCTTTTCCGAAGACGCTGGCGAAGAGCCCGAGCTGAGCGGCCTGTACGTGATTGGTCACGACGGCAAGCCTTACCGTTTGGGTTTCGCCATCGGCAACGAATTCTCCGATCACGTCATGGAGCGCAAGAACTACCTGTACCTCGCCCATTCTAAACTGCGCGCCTGCTCGTTCGGGCCGGAGTTGCGGGTTGGCGATCTGCCGCAGAACCTGGCGGGCACCAGCCGCATCCACCGTGACGGCCAGGTGCTGTGGGAGAAGGAATTTCTCAGCGGCGAGGCCAACATGTGCCACAGCCTGGAAAACCTTGAGTACCACCACTTTAAATACGCCCAGTTCCTGCGGCCGGGCGATGTCCACGTGCATTTCTTCGGCACCGCGACGCTGTCGTTTGCCGACGGCATCAAGACCCGGCCGGGGGACAAGTTCGAAATCAGCCAGCATGAATTTGGCGCGCCGTTGATCAACGGTATTGCACCGGCCGAGGCCGTTTTCCAGCCGGGTGGCATCAAGCAGCTTTAAGTCATCAAGCCCTGCAGAAGCACGCTACTGCAGGGCTTTTCGTATCCGCGTCCTGCACACCCCGACACCCCCATAAAAACAAAACGAGGTGCGACCCATGACCGCCACTGCCATCCCGCTGGAACGGGTCGATGCCGACGCGCTCGAGGACAGCATCTACCGCAAGGTGAGCTGGCGAATCGTGCCGTTGTTCATCGCCTGTTTCCTGTTTGCCTACCTCGACCGCGTCAACATCAGCTTCGCCAAATTGCAGATGGCCAGCGATCTGGGCTTCAGCGAAACCGTTTATGGCTTGGGCGCGAGCCTGTTCTTCGTCGGCTACTTCCTGTTCGAAGTGCCGAGCAACGTGCTGCTGCACAAGATCGGCGCGCGGATCTGGATTGCACGGATCATGGTGTCGTGGGGCATCGCGTCCGCGTGCATGATGTTCGTGCAGACCGAGTTCTGGTTCTACACGCTGCGCTTTCTTATCGGCGTGATGGAGGCGGGCTTTGTCCCCGGCGTGCTGTATTTCTTCACCCAGTGGTACCCGGGCTCACGTCGGGCGCGGGTGAACTCCTACTTCAAAAGCTCCATCTGCCTGTGCGGGATTGTCGGCGGTCCGATTGCCGGGCTGATCCTCGGTCACTTCGATGGCGTTATGGGCCTGGCCGGCTGGCGCTGGCTGTTCCTGATCGAAGGCATCCCGTCCATCTTGCTCGGCGGCGTGGTGTTCTGGCTGGTCAAGGACCGTATCGAAGACGCCACCTGGCTCAGTGATCAGGAGAAACAGGTGGTGCTGGCGCGGATGGCGAAAGAGGCCAAACCCGTCGTCAAACAGACCGTGAAAGACATCTGGAAGCACCCGACCACCTACGTGATGTCAGGCATTTACCTGTGCCTGGTCATGGCGCTGACCGGGCTGTTGTTCTGGATGCCGCAGCTGATCAAAACTGCCGGTGTGATCGATACGCTGAACATCGGCCTGCTGACGGTGATTCCGTATGTGGGCGCGGTGATCGGCAATCTGCTGATCGGCGCCAGCTCCGACCGCCACGGCGAGCGCCGCTGGCACATGGCGGGCTGCGCAACGCTGACGGCTGCGGGCTATCTGGTGTGTGCGTTGTTTCCCGGGCAACTGCTGCCGCTGATGATCGGCATGACCATGATCATGACCGGCATCATCGCCTGGATGCCGATCTTCTGGACCATTCCGCCGCGCTTTCTCACCGGTATCGCTGCGGCGGCGGGCATCGCGCTGATCAACTCCCTCGGGCAACTGGGCGGGATCATCGCGCCGTTCATGGTTGGCCGCATCAAGGACCTCACCGGCACGGCGACGCCTGCGCTGTTTGCGTTGTTCGCCGTCAGCGTGCTGGCCATCGCGCTGATCGTCTGGGGCATCCCGGCGCGTTACTACGCCAGGGAAGCGGTTCAGGACTGACTTCGCTCTCTAACGACGCCAAAGCCACTGCTTCGGCGTCTTTTCACCTATCATTCGCGCTTTCACTGATGCGAACGACTGCCATGACCTCGACACCTCAATCCCTGCGCACTGAACTCCAGAACGCGCTGACCGCCCACAGCATGCTGGAAATCGACGGCCTGCACGCCTTCGAATTTACCCTCGACGACATGCTCCAGATCGAAAGCATGGACGGCCGCGAGCGCAAGGTCTGGCGCTTCTCGCTGGCGCAGATCGACGCCGCCGAATTTGATGCCGAATTGCAAAGCTGGATCGTTAACGACGGCAACGCCGACCATCGCATCGTGGTGCTGCAAGGGATCGCGGCGAGTGACGAGGATGAAGAGGGCGAGCAGGAGTAATCGCGCACTGTTGCACTGCAGAGGATTTGTAGGTGGAGTGAATATCGAGGGGACTGATTTATTTACAACGCTTCACTGTATCGAGGGGACTGATTTATTTACAACGCTTCACCGTAAATCAATCTGTCCCCGGGCATGCGGCGGTCAACCGTAAATCAATCCAACCCCGGCAAGCCTCATGCCCTCGCAGTTTCACAGCGCCCAGTCGGCAACTACTTTCCGCAATCCGCTGTCATAGCCGGAGACCCCCGCGCGCACGCCGCGCCAACAACTCCAAAAAGAGAACACCCCAAATGACTCCCAGACTTCTGCCGTGGTTAGCGCTCGCCAGCAGCCTTTCCGCGCTCTCTGCTCAGGCCAAACCCATGACTGATTACGACGTACTGGTGGGTTCCTACACCGCCGGCGCCAGCGAAGGCATCTACCGACTCGGTTTCAATACCCAAACCGGTCAGCTCGACGCCAAACCGCGTCAGGTGATCAACACTGAAAACCCGTCCTGGCTGACCCTCTCCAAGGACCAGCGCCACCTTTTCGCGGTCAACGAAAACGGGCCGGGCCAGACTGACGTCGTCGGCAAAGTCAGCAGCTACGCCATCGACCCCAAGACCCACGCGGTGTCGTTCCTCAATCAGGTCGAAACCAAAAGTGAGGAGCCGACCCATTCCAGCCTGAGCCTGGACGGCCGTTTCCTCTTCGTCGCCAACTACGCCGTGAACCCCGATCCGGGTGGCCTGCTGGCGGTAGTGCCGGTCGGCAAGGACGGCAAACTCGCGCCGGTGGTGCAGACCGCGGCCCACGAAGCGAGCAAGGTCAATCCGGAGCGTCAGGCTTCGTCCCACGTTCACGCGGCGGTCCCTACGCCCGACGGCAAGCATTTGATCGCCATGGACCTGGGCGCTGACAAGATGTTCGTCTTCAACTACGACGCCACCAAGCCTCAGCCCCTGCAACCGGCGAAAGTGCCTGAAGTGGATCTGCCAGCGGGCAGCGGTCCGCGCCATCTGACATTCAGCAAAGACGGCAAGCACGCTTGGCTGACGATGGAAATGACGGCGCAAGTGGCGGTGTTTGACTACCACGACGGCGTGTTCAAGCAGACCCAACTGGTGGACCTCGCCAACAAGGAAGGTCAGCAAAACCGCGCTGCCGGTGGCCTGCACACCTCGCCGGACGGCAAATTCCTCTACGTTGCCAACCGTGGCGAAGTGAACGAGCTGCTGGTGTTCAGCATTGACGCTGCCAACGGCCAGCTCAAGGAAATCCAGCGCCGCGCCGTGGAAGGCAAGGAACCGCGGGAATTCGCCTTCGACCCGAGCGGCCACTTTGTGCTGATCGCCAACCAGAAGAGCAACCAGATCGTGACCGTTCGCTTTGACCCGAAAACCGGCCTGCTGGGCGACACCGTGCAGAAAGTCGACTTCGATTCGCCGTCCGACTTTCATTTCCTCACGGCCAAGTAATCCCCGAGCAAGCAGCTCAGCGACACTTTGACGCAGGCTCAGCCCTTGGTTCTCAAGGGCTCCGGGCCTGTATCAATTCAGGTGATATGGGCTAGTGCCAGAAAAGATTTTTTCCAGAACATCCTCGGGCGTAACTTTCATTCCACGGCCACGACGGTCAAGACTTGAAACGACACCACAGCGAGGTACCCACCATGAACTTCAATCTCTTCTCCATCTCCGCCACTGTTGCATTGCCCGCCAGTGCCAGTGTTGAAGCGACCGACAAGAAAGTCAGTTCGACCCAGAGTTACACCCCGAAGTACCTGCAACAAAGCGCCAACTTCTACGCCGCTCTGGATCACAAGATTCAACAATGAACAGCACTTCGAAGTGAATCCATTCCCCGTTAACGAACGTATCGTTGCCGGGGAATGGATTTGTAAGAACCTGATTTGATCTGCAACTTTCTGAAAGCCGGAAAACGCTTTCGCGAGCAACTTCGTCTTCTACAGGTTGATGCGACCCACTGACCACCGCGTGTCAGGCCATGCATCAAGTGTCGGCGAGCTTGTTCGCGAAAGCGTTGATTTCCTCCCCTTTGGTCCCCGTCTGCTGGATAAGCGATGGGGATTTTTTTGTGGGCTGGATTCAAGGGGCGACGCCCGGTTTCCAACAGCAGGCACCGATCATGTGGGAGCGAGCTTGCTCGCGAAGACTGCATTTCAGCCTCTGGAGATTTGGTGGATGTCCCAGCCTATTCGCGAGCAAGCTCGCTCCCACTTGGATTGATGTCAATAGGACCAATGCGTTGGTCTATCAAGCTGATTAACTTCTTGAATAATCAAGCCCGTCGATGTTTTGAATCGTCCGCCATCGTTTTTTAATAAGAGCACCTTCAAGCATTCTGGGCGCCTGAAACAGACACGTCCCGGAGCTGCAAACATGGCCACTGCCATTCTCACTTCAATCAAACACGGCGCTTATACCGCCATCGCGTTGTATGTTGTTTTCATCGCAGTGGTCACCGTCATCAGCACGAACCCACCACTCAATGCCCCGTCGCAGATGTCGACGCAAACAGCGTCCGTTGAACTTAATCGCGCGGCGGTTCATTCCCAAGGGCGTGCGTCGTGAAAGGCGCGAACTTCTGGGTGATTGTGTTTTTTGCGGTCATCAACAACGGCTGCTCATTGCTCGGCCATGGCGAAGGTTCGGTGGGCGGTGTGGCACGCAGCATGGCGTTCAAGACCGAGGTCGCTGAAGCGGTCGAGATGCAGCGCTCGCAGAAGCTCAACGCCGGCAACCCGCCGCCACGGCACAGCGAAATGATTTCGCCGATCTTTCAGATGGAAGTGGTGTAGCGAAAGGGTTTGGCTATTAACCAACGCCGTTGCAATCAGCGTTTGGCCATCGCGGTGATGAACAGGTCCGATGCGAGAAATCGCTGTAACCAGCGTTGCAGGTGGGGGTAGGGGCTTTGCCAGAACCAGTCCGCATCCACCGCGCAGAACTGCCGTATGAACGGCGCAATGGCGATGTCGGCGAGGGTCAGTCGATCGGTGATCAGAAAGTCCCGTGACGCCAGTAATTCGTTCAGCCTGCGCAGAAAATCCTCACCCCGCTGGCGGTATTCTTCCTGGGTGAATGCGGGGTAACGCACGGCGTATTTGTAGTGATCCAGATCCTGCTTGAACCTGCCGTCGTTTTCCGCGATCAGCTCGGCGATCTGCCGCTGCCCGTCGTCGGCCAGGGACCAATCATCCGGGTCATGCTGCGCCAGGGCCCAATGCATGATGTCCAGACTTTGCTCCAGCACCCGGTCTTGCAGCACCAGAACCGGCACCGTGCCTTTGGGTGAGCGTTCGAGCATCTCGGCCGGTTTGGCCTTGAGGCTGACTTCCACGGTATGCACCGGTACGCCGCAATACCCCAGCGCCATGCGGGCGCGCATGGCGTAGGGGCAGCGGCGGAACGAGTAGAGCGTCGGCACCGTCGATTCAGCGTGAGGCGCCGACGTCATGCTCAGGCCTCGGTCAGTTCGCCGCAGTCGGCGATGATGACTTTCTTGCTGGTGCGGCCGGATTGCGAACCCAGCGCTTCGATGGCCTTGACCACGTCCATGCCTTCAACGACTTTGCCGAACACGACGTGTTTGCCGTCCAGCCATTCGGTGACGATGGTGGTGATGAAGAACTGGCTGCCGTTGGTGTTCGGGCCAGCGTTGGCCATCGACAGGTCACCCGGGGCGGTGTGCTTGAGGGTGAAGTTTTCGTCTTCGAACTTGTTGCCGTAGATCGACTTGCCGCCAGTGCCGTTGTGGTTGGTGAAATCACCGCCCTGCAGCATGAAGTTCTGGATCACGCGGTGGAACGACGAACCCTTGTAGCTCAGGCCATCGCCTTTTTCGCCGGTGCACAGGGCGCGGAAGTTTTCAGCGGTTTTCGGAACGACGTCGTTGTGCAGTTCCATGACAATGCGGCCCATTGGCTCGTCGTTGGCAGTGATGTCGAAAAATACTTTGGAGTTTGCCACGTGGTTCTACCTTCTTTCGAGTTTGGCGCGACTGCTGCCGCGCAAGGGATACAGGGTTGCACAGAAACGCCATCAGGCGTGTCCGTGCGTCGTGAAAAAACGGTTTAGCCGCTGCTGACCTCGACGGTGCTCAGGCCATTGCCCTGACGCCGGACCTGAATCTGCACGGGGATTCGCTCGTGCATTTCCTGTACGTGGGAGATCACCCCGACCTTGCGGCCCTGGGCCTGCAGCCCGTCGAGGGCGTCCATGGCCAGTTGCAGGGATTCGGGGTCGAGGCTGCCGAAGCCTTCGTCGATGAACAGCGATTCAATCTTCAGCGTGCTGGACGCCATGGACGCCAGGCCCAGCGCCAGGGCCAGGGAGACCAGGAACGTTTCACCGCCCGAGAGCGAGTGAACCGAGCGCAGCTCGTCGCCCATTTCGGTGTCCATGACCAGCAGGCCGAGCATGCTGCCGCCGCGTTTCAGGCGATAGCGACGCACCAGTTGCTTGAGCTGCGCGTTGGCGTGGTGCACCAGCAGATCAAGGTTGTAGGCCTGGGCGATCTTGCGGAACGTGTCGCCGGTGGCCGAGCCGATCAGCGCGTTGAGGCGGCCCCAGCGCTGGTATTCGGACTGGGCGTGAGCGATGCGCTCTTGCAGCTCGCTGCTGGCGTCGCGACGGCGGTTGTCTTCACTGACCTGGGCACGCAAGTCGGCGCACTGCTGATCCTGAACCACCGATTGCGCCTGCGCTTCGGTCAACGCCGCGAGTAACTGCTCGGCGTCGCCACTGTCACTGTGCTGGGCCTGATGCTGCTGCAACTGCGCCGCGCGCTCTGCCACCAGAACCCTGGCTTGCTCCAGGGCTTTTTCGCTGGACTGCAATTGCTGACGCAACCCGCTGACGCTGTCGTCGCTTAGCCCCAGCAAGGCTTCAAGGGCGGCATCGTCAAGCTCGCTGTGGCTGCTGCGCCACTCGGCGATCTGCCGTTCGAGCTCTGCCACGTCCTGTTCGAGGGCTTGCAAGCGCTGTTGTTCGCCCTCCAGCTCCGCAGTCACCTTGATCAGTTCGCTGCGCGCCGCTTGAAGTTCGTGGGCGATGGCGGCCTGAGCCTCACGGGCCTGCTCGACCCCCTGTTCAAGGGCGTGCTGCCAGCGCTCGGGCGATGCATGGTCGCCGAGGGTCTGCGCCAATTGTTGTTGCACCGTCTGTTGCTGCTGCTGACGGGCAGCGAGTTGCGCCTGCAATTTCTGATGTTCTGTCTCGCGACTCTGCTGCGCAACCTGCTCGCGCTCCAGTTTTTGCGCCCGCTCGCTGTGCTCTTGCTGCTCGGCCTTCTGCTGATCGAGCTGCTCGACGCGCGCGGCAATGTCGTTGTCCAGCTGCATGAAGCTCTGGGTCGCCGACTCGCGCCACTGGCTCAGGCTTTCGGCGGGGAGCAGGGGCTCGAACTCCTGCAGCGCCGCTTCGAACTCCTGGTTGTCCAGAGCGATGTGGCGTTGCTGATCGTCCAGCAGCTTCATCGCCTGCTGACTGGCCTCGCGGGCATCGAGCACCTGCTGCTGCAGGGATTCGGCATCCCGTTGCACTTTCAGCAGACGGCTCTGGCGCTGCTCGGCGCTGAAGATGTCCTGGGCCAGTTGATGCAGGCGTTCGCTCAGCCAGTCCCCGCGCAGGTGCTCGGGTTGCTCCATCAGGCGCGGATGCAGCGGGTGAGCTTCCAGTTCAGGCGCGAGGGTTTGCAACTGTTCGGCCAGTTGGTCTTGCTGCGGCTTGGACTGCTTAAGCTGATTGTTCAGCTCAGCAACTTCGGCGCGCAGCTCGGCGAGCTTTTCGCTGAGCTGCCCGACGGTCTGCCGGGCGCGCGCTTCCTCGCCGTCGTCGTGGCCCGACAGCGCTTCAAGCAGTGCCTCGGACTGGTGATACGGATGGTCTTCGCTGCCGCACACCGGGCACGGTTGCTGATCGACCAATTGCTCGCGCAGTTGCTCGACACTGGCGCTGCGGGTCAGGCGCTGGCGTTGCAGCAGTTCAACGGTGACCTTCAGCGCCTGCTCGGCGGCTTCATGTTCGGCCTTGAGTTTCAGGCCCTGGGCGATGCCTTGGGCACGACGTTCGGTGGCCTGCTGCTGGCGGGTTTGCACGTCGAGCAGGCGGCCGGCGACGTCCTGATGGCGCTGCCACAGACGTTCAAGTGAGTCGCTGGCGCTGTGCTGCTGGCGGTTGTCTTGCAGCAGTTGCCCCAGCCGCTCGATGTCGTGGCTGACCGCATCGGCCTTGACCTCGGCGTCGTCGTAAAGCGCCTGCAGGGCGCTGCGGCGTTCGCTCAGGGTCTGCTCGGCGAGGGTGGCGTTTTTTTCCAGCTGCGGCAGCTCGCCACGGCCCTGGATCAGACGCGCGCTGAGTTGCACGGTTTGCTGCAGACGCGGCCTGTAGGCGCTCCACGACTGACTCAAGGTGGTCAGCGACGCGCTCTGCTCCAGTTGCTCGGCGATCGATTGCAAACGCACTTCGACCTGGCGTTGCTGCTCGCCCAGGTGCTCGAGCGTCGACTGGCCCTCAATGCTGGCTTGCTGCGCGGCGCGCGCCTGCTCGCCGAGCGGTTGCAGCTCCTGATTCAGATGATTGAGCTGGGCCTGCTGTTCAAGCGCTTCACTCAGGGCCGGCCGCGCGTTGAGCAGTTGTTCCTGCGCCTGCTGCAACGCGCCGTCGGCGCTGATGCGTGTGCTGTCCAGCTCGGCGATGCGCCCATTGAGCCCGGTTTGCTTGAGCTGATGGGTCTGAATCGCGGCGGTGAGCGGCGCGAGCTGAGCCTGCAGCCGGGCGCGCTGACCGAACAGATGCCGCTGCGGCGCCAGACGCTCCAACAACGCGAGCTGCTGACGATCGGCGCTGTGTGCGTCCCACGTCTGCTGGGCGCTGGCGAGCTGTTCGTTGGCGGCCTGGTGGCTGTCGCGCAGGCGATTCAATTCCTTGAACCATTGCTGCTTGAGCTCCAACTGGCGCAGTTGCGCCTGTTCCAGCTTCAGTTGCTGTTGAGCGTCGTTGAAGCGCTGCTCAAGCTCGGCGCGCTGCGCAGGCTCCATCGGCGTCAGCGTGCCGGCCTGGGCCTGAAGGGTTTTCAGCGCTTCTTCGGCTTCCTTGCTTTTGCTGTAGGCGCGACGGCCCAGCTGGCTGTAGATCGCCGTGTCGGTGAGCTTTTCCAGCAGTTCGCTGCGGTCTTTGTCGTCGGCCTTGAGGAAGGCACTGAATTCGCTTTGCGCCAGCATCACCGCCCGGGTGAACTGCTCGAAGTTCAGCCCCAGGCGCGCTTCCAGCAGGGTCTTGTACTCGGTCTTGTTCTGCGTGCTGAGAATCTGCCCGCTGTCCAGGTCGATCAGCGTCTGGCGGCTGGCCTGGAGTTTTTTCGTGGCGTTGTCACGGGCGCGGTTGGCTTCCCAGCGCGCGCGATAACGGCGCTTGTCGATGCCGACGAAATCCACCTCGGCGTAACCGCTGCCGGTGCCGCGACGCAGCAGGTTGCGCGGGTCGTTGGTGCTGATGTCGCCGTCGATCTCCGGCACGCGGGACTGGCCGATGTTGTTGAGCCGGGGAATCGCGCCGAATAGCGCCAGGCAGAGGGCGTCCAGCAGCGTGCTTTTGCCCGCGCCAGTGGGGCCGGTGATGGCAAACAAGCCGGCGCTGGCGAGGGGCTCGGCAGTGAAATCCAGCTCGAACGGGCCGGCCAGCGAGGCGAGGTTTTTCAGGCGAATGGCGAGGATTTTCATGGCTGCTCGCTCTCCAGCTGCACGTCCTGAAGCAGGGTCGCGAAGTCCTGCAGCGTCTGCTCATCCACTTCGCTGCCGTAGCTGTCCTGCCATGCACGGCTGAACAGTTCCTGCGGGCTCAACTGGTCCAGTTCGATCAGGTCTTGATTGGCGTCTTCATCACGACTGCCCTTGCCGGCGTATTCGGCGGCGATGCGCACCAGTCGCACGGCCTTGCCCTCCAGCGCGGCTTCGATCTGGTTGCGCAGGTCCGGCTGAGGTTCGTCCAGACGCACACGGACTTCGAGCCACGGCTGACGGTCGACGTCAGCCAGCAAATCGATGTCCGGAAGATCCCGCAGTTGCAGCAACAGCTCGGCCAGTGGCGCCGGGCCGACCCGTTGCAGGTTGACGGCACGGGGGATCAGCAGGGGTTTGACGCTGACCAGCTTGTCGCCGTCGCACTCGATTTCGAGGATCTGATGCTGGTAGCCGATTTCCGAAAACGACAGCGGTATGGGAGAGCCGCAGTAGCGGATGCGGTCCTCGCCGTTGATTCGCTGGGGTTTGTGCAGATGCCCGAGCGCCACGTAGGTGATGCTTTCGCCGAAGAGGCTGGCGGGGAGGGCTTCGGCGTTGCCGATGATCAGGCTGCGTTCGGAGTCTTCCGACACCGAGCCGCCGGCCATGTGCGCGTGGCTGATGGCGATCAGGGCCTGGCCTTTCTTGCGCCGCTGATTCGCCGCGGCGATAAGCATGTCGTGGACCTGCCCGATGCCGCGCAGGTAGTTGTCGCCCAACGCCGCGCCGGTGACTTCGGCCGGCCGCAGAAAAGGCAACGCTAGGCACCAGCCGAGGACTTTGCCCTTGGCGTTGCTCAGTGGAAGCAGCAGTCGGTCAACGTCCAGCACGCCATCGTCAAGCCACAGCACCCGGCCCAGCGCGTGGGTGCGCAGGCGTCGCATCAGCGGCGCGGGCAACTCGATGCGCGAGCCGGAGTCGTGGTTGCCGGCGATCATCACGATGGTCAGGTGCGGGTTCTGTTCGTGGGCGCTGACGATGAAGTCGTACAGCCGCTCCTGGGATTTGACCGGCGGATTGACCGTGTCAAAGATGTCGCCGGCGATCAGCAGGACATCCGGTTTGCGCTCGGCGAGACGGGCCAGCAGCCAGGTCAGGAAGCCGGCGTGTTCGAAATCTCGCTCCTGACCATGGAGGTTCTGGCCGAGGTGCCAGTCGGAGGTGTGGAACAGACGCATGGGGGTACCTTGGTTTAACAATCAGCGCATTTTGTCTGTGACCGGAGAATGCGCTGATCGATGGAAATCATTTCGGATAAAGCGGCGGTAAGCTGTCGCCCCCGCTCGGGTCCTGGGGGTTTTCGATGGCGGGCAGCGCTTTGACGGCGCGCCAGAGGTCTTCGCCCAGCCACAGTTTTTCGGTCTCGCTGTACAACGCGCCGTTCAGGCCGTCCAGCGCATGGGACAGCGGCACGAAGCGCGCAGCCATATCGGCCAGGGTTTCCGGCTGCTGTCGGGCCCAGGCGTCCAGCGCCTGGCGGGTGGCGTGGGGATCGTTGGCCAGGGAGGCGCGTTTCAGGTCGTCGAGCACTGTACGCGGACTCGGCCCCGTTTGCGCGACCCGGGCCAGCGCCGGTTGCCAACGACCGCGCCACCACAGGCCGAAGCCCAGCAACGTGGTGAAGCTCAACAGCACTGTGCTCAACTGCCACGGCCACACCGGCGGGCCGATCACCGTCACATTGCTGTTGTCGCTCACGGGCGTGTCCACCGCAAACGCCGGGTTAAGGGTGACCTGCAAGGTGCGGGCGGGCAGGGCGCTGTGTTCAAGGTGATCTTCCTGGGTGTTCCACCAGACCAGATCGATAGCAGGAATCTCGATGGCGCCGGGACGGTTGGGGACGAGCGCTTCCCGCTCCTCGCGCACGCCGGTCAAACCGCGCTCACCGGGCTTGTTGCTCAGTTGCGGCTGATCGGGGTAACGCCGCAATGCGCTGACGTCGGTGGCAGGCAGCGGCGGCAACTGCGCGCTGGACAAGCCTTCGGCTTTCAGTTGCAAGGTGCGCGTGAGGGAATCGCCGACCTGGCTGTGGGCCGGCTCCGGGCTCCAGTTCTCACTGAGGCTGACACTGCGCGCCGGCAGCCATGGCGTGTCGGCGGGGTAGTGCGCCGGTTGCGGCTTGACGTCGAGGGTCAGGGGCAGCGACGTTACGTGCATCAATCGGCCCGGCTTCGGCCCGCTGGCGATTGCGCCCGGTGCCATGGCGGCGGCCGCACTGGCGTCGGTGGTGTCCTGAACCAGCGTGGCGCTGAACGCCTGGGCCGGGATGGTCAGCTTACCGCTGTGCTGGGGGTACAGCGCGTAGCGCATTTCGATCACGCCGTGGCGAATGCCGTTGATCTGCTTCTCGTATGTGCGGGTGTCGCCGAGCTTTTCGATGCGCGCGTCCGGCACTTGCAGCGGCGTCAGGCTGCTGTCGTCGAACAGCGACACCGAGTGGTAGATGCGCACGGTCAGCAAGACCTGCGCCTGAACATACACGCTGTCCTGATCGAGGCTCGCCTCCATGAACACCGGGGCGAGCTTCTGCTCCTGACCCTGGGCGACGGGGCCGACATCGACCACCTGCAGCACGATGGGCTTGCTGATCATTTCGCCCAGCTTCAGCGACGGAATCTCAATCGAGCCGCTGTGGCGCGGCATCAGCGTGATCAGCCAGCGAGTCGTCGCGTGAACGTTGCCTTCCAGTGTGGTCAGGCTGTTGAGCTGGCGGGTGTCGCGCACTTCGAAGTCGGTGTCCAGCGCGGTCATGTCCGGCCTGCCGAAGACGGTCGCGTCGTCGGTTTCAAGGGTCAGTTCAACAGTTTCGCCGGTGTTGACGCGCGTGCGGTCGACGCTGGATTGCAGCGTGGAGCCCGCACTCTCGGCCTGTGCCAGCTGCGCCACTAGAGCGAACAGGCACCACATTCCTGCAATCAGCAACCTGTGCAGACGACTCATCGGGTCTTTTCCTGATGCTGCTGTTGTTCGTACCAGAATTTGCGCCGCAACAGCTCACCGGGTTCGTCGGGGATCTGCCGCAGCCATTGTTCGAGCGCCTGTTTCTGCTCGCCATCGATTTGCCCGTCGCCCGGTTTGCCGGAGGCACGCGCCGGCTCATCGCTGTCGGATCCTGCGCCGGAAGCCTGCTCGTCGGCGGCGCTTTGCTGATCGCTGGCCGAGCGGTCGGCATTGGCCTCCTGCGCCGCCGACTGCGCGCTCGACGACGACTGTCCGGCATTGCCTTCGCGGGCCTTGTCTGCATTCTCGTCAGTCTTCGCCTTCTCGTCGGCTTTCCCCTGATCCGATGCCTTGGTCTGCTCCAGCACCTGTTCCACCAACGCCTTGTTGGCCAACGCCGCCGGGAAGTCCGGTTGACGCTCCAGCGCCTGTTCATAGGCGTCGATGGCGGCTTCCAGCTCACCGCTTCGGGCCAGCGCATTGCCGCGATTATAATGGTCGGCGGCGCTGCTGCCCTGGGCAAAGCGCTGGACGGCGCCGGCGTAGTCACCGGCCTGGTATAGCGCGACACCTTGCCACTGCGGGTCTTCGAAATGCCGCGCGGCTTCTGCCGGGTGATGCCGCTTGAGCAGATGCTCGCCCTGTTGATCGGGGCGGCGCCACAGGTCGTCGAAACCAGAGGCATAGCTGGGTTGCGGCACGGCCATCATCAGCAACGGCAGGCACAACAACCAACCGCGTCGCCCGGCGCAACCGGCCAGCAGCAGAAGTGGCAACAGCAACCAGTAGCCCTGGTCGGCCCAGCGGTCGAGGCGCACTTTCTGGCCCTGGCTGATCAGACTCTTCGGACCGTCGAGCAGGCCCAGGTCGTTGAGGTCCTGGTTGTCCAGGCGCAGCGACGTGTAGCGACCGCCCATGCCGTCGGCGAAATCCTTGAGCACCGGCCCGTCCAGACGCGGCACAAGGATGCCGCCCTGGGCGTCCTTCAGAAAACCGCCTTTCTCCTGGGTGACCGGGGCGCCTTCAGCGGTGCCGACGCCGAGCATCAATAAAGGAGGGGCGTCGCGGCCGGTCATCGCGGTGCGAATGCCCTGACGCTCGGCGTCGCTGAGGGACGAACCGATCCACAGCAGCCGCCCTTGACCGAGGTCGCCCTGTTCCAGCAAGTCGAGAGCCTTGCGCACGGCGAGGTCTGCGCGCTGGCCGGCTTCGGGCATGATCGACGGCTTGATCGCATCCAGCAGGTTTTTGCTGGTCGTCAGGTCGTCCGACAGCGGCACCAGCGTGTGGGCGCTGCCGGCATACACGATGATCGCGGTCTGTGAATCGCTGCGCGCCTGTAACAGGTCGAGCACTTTGCGTCGCGCCTGTTCCAGGCGGGTGGGCGGGCTGTCGGCGGCGAGCATTTCCGGCGTCAGTTCGAGCATCACCACCAGTGGATCAACCGGCCGCTGACTGTTCTGCTCGACACGCTGCCAGCTCGGGCCGAGCAGTGCCAGGACCGCCAGCAACCAGCCGAGACCCAGTACCACCCACGGCCATTTGCTGTCCCGGCCACCGCCGCCACTGAGCAACGCTGAATGAAACGCGCTGGGCAAAATCATCTGCCAGCGCCCGACGCGCTTCTGCCGATTCCATAACCGCCACAACAGCCAGCCGAGCGCGGGCAACAGGAGCAGCCAGCCAGGGCGGGACCAATGGGGCCATAGACCGGAGAGAAAGTCGATCATGGGCGCCTCGTCAGGCGCTTCAAGCGTTCACGCCACAGCGTGGCCTGTACAAGCGTCGGGCGGCGCGATAAAAGGCGGTAAACCGGGTTGTTCGGCCAGCGCTCCTGGACCACCAGCAGAAGGCTCAGCAACAGGGCCATCGCCAACGGCACATGATAAAGCGCCCGGGCCGGACGTGCCTGGGTCGGTTGCTGTGCCACCGGCTCAAGCCGGTCCAGCGCCTTGCCGATGCCGGCGAGTTCGGCGCCGTTGCGCGCGCGGAAATACTGCCCACCGCTGACCGCGGCGATTTCCCGCAGCGCAGGCTCGTCCAGATCCAGGCTGGGGTTGAGGCCAAGAATGCTGGTGGCGCCTTTATCGGGATCGGCACCGATGCCGATGGGGTAGATTTTCACGCCTTCGCTGGCGGCCAGACGCGCGGCCGTTCTCGGGTCGATCTGGCCCGCGTTGTTGGCGCCGTCGGTGACCAGAATCAGCACGCGGCTCTGGGCCGGGCGTTGGCGCAGACGCTTCAACGCCAGGCCGATCGCGTCGCCGATAGCGGTGTTCTTGCCGGCAATGCCGATCCGCGCTTCGTCCAGCCAGACCCGCACGGTCTTGCGGTCAAAGGTCAGCGGCGCCTGCAGATATGCCTGGCTGCCGAACAGAATCAGGCCGATGCGATCACCCTGACGGTGCTCAAGAAAGTCCCCCAGCAGGGTTTTTACCAGGGTCAGGCGGCTGACCTCGTCGTTTTTCCAGACCATGTCCGGGTAATCCATCGATCCCGACACGTCCACTGCGACCAGCAGATCGCGGCCGCTGGCGGCAACCGGTAACGGCTCGCCCAGCCATTGTGGACGGGCGGCAGCGACCAGCAACAAGAGCCAGACGGTCACGAACGGCAATTGTCGCCGCCAGCCCGGCAAATGGGTTCGCGCACGGCGCCCGGCCAGACCTTCCAGCTCCTGGAGAAAGCTGACGTTCAGCGCCGCTTCGCCGCTGTCTGCGGCGGGCAGCACAAGGCGCATCAGCCAGGGCAGCGGGAGGAGGGCGAAAAGCCACGGCCAGGCGAACTCAAACATGCTTGCGAATCCAGGTCTCGACCGACTGGGTCAGGCCGTTGATGGCCTTGTCGTCGAGTTTGCATTCGGGCTTGTAGGCGCCCTCGACGAGGATCATCCAGCGCGTGAGGCCGGCGGCCGGGCAGCGGTTGTCGAGGAACGCCAGCCATTTGCGGCCATTGAGGGTGTGGCTCTGGCTGTAGGGGTAGTGATTGCGGCACAGGCGCTTGAGCAGGCCGTTGATCTGTTGCAGCCAGGCTCCGGCCGGTGCGCCGTCGTAGGGTTTGGGCATCTGCGCGAGTTCGACCAGTGCGGCCTGGCGCAAGGGGTCCAATGGCTCGACGGTGTCAGCGCTGGCCTTTTTTGGCAGCAGCGTGCGCGCTCGCCACAGGCCGTAGCCGAGCGCGGGCAGCAGGATCAGCAACAGCCACCAGCCCGGCGCGGGCGGCCAGAACCCGACCGGCTCCGGCAGGATCAGCGGTTGCAGCTGGTCCAGCGCACTCATGGCTGTTTCACCGGACGCTGGCCGTTGAGGTACTCGCGCAATTGCTCGACCATTTCACGCTGAGTGCTCAGCGGCATCAACAGCACGCGCAGTTTCTGCGCCAGCAGTTCCCAGCGCGCCTGACGCGCTTCGCCCTGGGCACGGTAGCTCTGGCGCAGGTCGGCGTTCAGGGTGTCGAGCTCCAGGTGCGCGCCGCGGTCAGCGAAGCGCAATAAACCGGCGGCAGGCAACGCGTGGTCCAGCGGGTCGGAAAGCGGCAGCAGCAACAGGTCGCAATGCCGTGACAGCAAGGCCAGTTGCTGTTCGGCCGAATCGGACAGCGCGCGCTCGTCGCACAGGATGATCGCCAGACTGCCCGGACGCATCACCTCCCGCGCACGACGCAGCGCCACGCCGAAGGTGTCACGGTCGGCAGCCGCCTCGGTATGCAGCGACTGATTGACTCGCACCAGCCGGTTCAGCAGTTGCAGCAGGCTTTGCTTGCTGCGTCGCGGCTTGATTTCGTAATGCTCGTTGTCACCAAACACCAGCCCGCCGACCCGGTCGTTGTGGCCCAGTGCGGCCCATCCCACCAGCGCGGCAGCCTGGGCGGCGAGGACTGACTTGAACATCAGCCCGGACCCGAAAAACAGGCGGCGGCTTTGCTCGACCATGATGAAAATCGGCCGCTCGCGTTCTTCGTGAAACAGCTTGGTGTGGGGTTCTTGCGTGCGTGCGGTGACGCGCCAGTCGATGGTCCTGACGTCGTCGCCGGCCTGATAGACCCTGACCTGATCGAAGTCCACCCCGCGCCCCCGCAGCTTGGAATGGTGCAGACCAATCAGCGGGCTGCGCTGGCTGGGGGTGGAGAACAGCTGCACTTCCCGCACGCGATGACGCATTTCAATCAGCTCGGCGAGGCTGATGCGAATGCCCGGTTGGGAAATCAGATAGGGTTGCATGGGGTCAGGCGACGGCCACGACGTCGAGAATGCGCTGGATCACGCGGTCTTGATCGATACCCGCCGCTTCTGCTTCGAACGACAGAATGATGCGGTGACGCAGCACGTCGAAGACCATGGCCTGGATGTCTTCCGGGCTGACGAAATCACGCCCGGCCAGCCAGGCGTGGGCCCGGGCGCAGCGGTCCAGGGAAATCGAACCGCGGGGGCTTGCGCCATAACCGATCCACTCGGCCAGCTCGGCATCGAACTTGGCGGGCGTGCGGGTCGCCATCACCAGCTGCACCAGGTATTCCTCAACGGCGTCAGCCATGTACAGCCCGAGGATTTCCTTGCGCGCCGCGAAGATCGCCTGCTGGCTGACCCGGCGCTCCGGCTTGGTCTCGCCGTTGAGCGCTTCGCCCCGGGCCTGCTGGAGGATCTTGCGTTCGACGGTGGCGTCCGGGAAGCCGATCTTGACGTGCATCAGAAACCGATCGAGCTGCGCTTCGGGCAGCGGGTAGGTGCCTTCCTGCTCGATGGGGTTTTGCGTCGCCATCACCAGAAACAGCGGCGACAGGTCGTAGGTACTGCGCCCGACACTGACTTGACGCTCGGCCATGGCTTCCAGCAGCGCCGATTGCACCTTGGCCGGCGCGCGGTTGATTTCGTCGGCCAGCACCAGGTTGTGGAAGATGGGGCCTTGCTGGAACACGAAACTGCCGGTTTCCGGTCGATAAATTTCGGTGCCGGTGATGTCGGCCGGGAGCAGGTCGGGGGTGAACTGAATGCGATGGAATTGTGCTTCGATGCCTTCAGCCAGCTCTTTGATCGCCTTGGTCTTCGCCAGTCCCGGCGCGCCTTCGACCAGCATGTGACCGTCGGCCAGCAGCGCGATCAGCAAGCGCTCAACCAGTTTCTCCTGCCCGAGAATCTGGGTGGAGAGAAAGGTCCGCAGCGCGATCAACGCTTCACGATGTTCCATCGATGACAGTTCCTGGCAGGAGAGGCAGCAGCGCCAAGTGGCGCCGAAGCTGGGGGCGTTACTTTAATCCATCGCAGGGGCGCCGACTAATCGGCCGGCGGGTTTTTTCGGCTTTTCAGCAAAGGACGGGGCAAAAACAAGAACTGTCTTACATTTGCGTCAATTGGGGCCCGATGCCGGGGAGGTCTCAGTTGATCTGGCTGACGTACGTCCCGACACCGCTGAGGATGATCCGCAGCGTGGCGTCCAGCTCGGTCAGCTCATTGGCAGGTGTGCTGTGGGTAATGTCGTACGTGGCGTCGCCGCCCAAGGGTTTGGCGTCGTTGGCGTCGATCTCGACCAACAGCCGAGTGGCGCTCAGGGTGACGGTGATGTTGTCTTCGACATGGATAGTGTCGTCACGAAACGTGATATCGACCTCATCCTCATCGGGGAAACGCGCGAGCAGAAACAGATCACCGGTGCTGCTGCCATGGCAACAGGCCAGCGCCATATCATCTTCCTCCTCGTCGCATGGGTTATAGATGAAGCTGTCGGTGGTCATTTGCATGGCGGTGATTCCTGTGGCTGGGGGGCAGGGCAGGGATGGGTTTTGCCAGTCTTGTGGGAGATTTGCTGGATATTGCGGTTGGCAGTTGAATGACCGATCCGCCGGGGACAGATTAATTTACGGTGAAGCGCTGTAAATAAATCAGTCCCCTTAGCAGGCTAGTCCCCTTAGCAGGCTGGCCCCTTCCCGGCTAAAGCCGGTCCCACTAAAAAAGCAGCGCGTGCATCAAGTGGGATTGGCGCTGACTGTAGGACCGGCTTTAGCCGGGAAGCTTTTGCTTTTGATCTTCGTACACAAAATGTCCAGGCACCGCCAAACGCGACTTTGGTGCAGGCTGAGCGCAGGTCTCGCGCAGTGGGCCGAGCCGCATGGATGCGGCGAGAGCGCCGTCAGGACATGGATGTCCGTTCGGCGCGGGCCCACGGAGCGGGACCGGAGTGAAGGAACCCTGACGAAGGAAGGGCCAAGCCAGGAGCAGGCACCCTTGGTTACTTGGGGTGCTTTTCCAAGTAACTCGCCGAAGGCGAAACCAAGGCCGTTAGGCCGACGCTCTTGACCTTCTTACGGAACAGGCCCAGCGAAGCACCCTGCCTGCAACCCGATGTCCGAATATGTCGCAGCATCGCAAGCAGATTCAGGGCGCCACTCGTTAAGCTGCACCCGAGCCGAACAAATGTGACGGCACACACACCAAAAGCGTTAGTAATTCACGCAGTGCCAATCGCATTGCCCTCTGTCACGTTATGCTGACTATCATCGACCAGACGCAAACGAGGCAAACACACAAGCTCCACCCGACACACGCATCTCTCCTATATAAAAGCTCAAGCCAATCGGAGTACCACAGATGGCGTTCTTCACCGCAGCCAGCAAGTCCGACTTCCAGCACCAACTGCGAGCGGCACTGGCTCAGCACATCAGCGAACAGGCACTGCCACAAGTGGCGCTGTTCGCCGAACAATTCTTCGGCATCATCTCCCTCGACGAACTCACCCAGCGCAGACTCTCTGACCTGGCCGGTTGCACCCTCTCGGCCTGGCGCCTGCTCGAACGCTTCGAGCACGGCACGCCGCAGGTACGGGTCTACAACCCCGATTACGAACGTCACGGCTGGCAGTCCACCCACACCGCCGTCGAAGTGCTGCACCACGACCTGCCGTTCCTGGTCGACTCGGTGCGCACCGAACTGAACCGCCGCGGCTACAGCATCCACACGCTGCAGACCACCGTGCTCAGCGTGCGTCGCGACGAGAAGGGCCAACTGCTCGAACTGCTGCCAAAAGGCACCAGCGGCGACGGCGTGCTGCAAGAATCGTTGATGTACCTGGAGATCGACCGTTGCGCCAATGCCGCGGAGCTGAACGTGCTCGCCCGCGAACTGGAGCAGGTGCTGGGTGAAGTCCGCGTCGCGGTGGAAGACTTCGAGCCGATGAAAGCCAAGCTCCACGAGCTGCTGGCCGGCATCGACGCCACGGAGTACACCATTGACCCGGAGGAGAAATCCGAGGTCAAGGTGTTCCTCGAATGGCTGGTCAACAACCACTTCACGTTCCTCGGCTATGAAGAATTCACCGTCAGCAGCGAAGGCGAGGGCGGTCAGCTCCAGTACGACCCGTCGTCCTTCCTTGGCCTGACCAAACTGCTGCGCGCAGGGCTCACCGCCGAAGACCTGCACATCGAAGGCTATGCAGTGAACTACCTGCAGGAGCCGACCCTGCTGTCGTTCGCCAAGGCTGCGCACCCGAGCCGCGTGCATCGACCGGCGTACCCGGACTACGTGTCGATCCGCCAGATCGACGCCGACGGCAAGGTCATCAAGGAATCGCGCTTCATGGGCCTGTACACCTCCTCGGTGTATGGCGAAAGCGTGCGTGCCATTCCGTACATCCGCCGCAAGGTCGCCGAAGTCGAGCGCCGCTCCGGGTTCGACGCCAAGGCGCACCTGGGCAAGGAACTGGCGCAAGTGGTTGAAGTGCTGCCCCGCGACGACCTGTTCCAGACCCCGGTGGACGAGCTGTTCACCACCGTCATGTCGATCGTGCAGATCCAGGAGCGCAACAAGATTCGCGTGTTCCTGCGCAAGGACCCGTACGGCCGTTTCTGCTACTGCCTGGCCTATGTGCCGCGCGACGTCTATTCCACCGAAGTCCGTCAAAAGATTCAGCAAGTGCTGATGGATCGCCTGAAAGCCACCGACTGCGAGTTCTGGACCTTCTTCTCCGAGTCGGTACTGGCGCGCGTGCAGTTGATCCTGCGTGTGGACCCGAAAGTCACCCTCGACATCGATCCGCAGCAGCTGGAAAACGAAGTCATCCAGGCCTGCCGTTCGTGGAAAGACGACTACGCCAGTCTGGTCATCGAAAGCTTCGGCGAAGCCCAGGGCACCAACGTGCTGGCCGACTTCCCGAAAGGTTTCCCGGCCGGCTACCGCGAGCGTTTCGCCGCGCACTCCGCCGTGGTCGACATGCAACACGTGCTGAGCCTGTCCGAAGCCAATCCGCTGGTCATGAGCTTTTACCAGCCGCTGTCGGGCGACAAGGCGCAGCTGCACTGCAAGCTGTACCATGCTGACACGCCGCTGGCGCTGTCCGACGTGCTGCCGATCCTGGAAAACCTCGGCCTGCGCGTACTTGGTGAATTCCCGTACCGCCTGCGCCACACCAATGGCCGCGAATTCTGGATTCACGATTTTGCGTTCACTTACGGCGAAGGCCTGAACCTGGACCTGCAACAGCTCAACGACACGCTGCAGGACGCCTTCGTCCACATCGTTCGTGGCGAAGCCGAGAACGATGCCTTCAACCGTCTGGTGCTGACCGCCGGTTTGCCGTGGCGCGACGTGGCGTTGCTGCGTGCCTACGCGCGTTACCTGAAGCAGATCCGCCTGGGCTTCGACCTGGGTTACATCGCCAGCACGCTGAACAACCACGCCGACATCGCTCGCGAGCTGACGCGTCTGTTCAAGACCCGCTTCTATCTGGCGCGCAAGCTGAGCGGCGGCGACCTCGACGACATGCAGCAGCGTCTGGAGCAGGCCATTCTGACCGCGCTGGACGGCGTGCAAGTGCTCAACGAAGACCGCATCCTGCGTCGCTACCTTGACCTGATCAAGGCGACCATGCGCACCAACTTCTACCAGACCGACGCCAACGGCCAGAGCAAGAGCTACTTCAGCTTCAAGTTCAACCCGCGCCTGATCCCCGAGCTGCCGAAGCCGGTGCCGAAGTTTGAAATCTTCGTCTACTCGCCGCGCGTCGAAGGCGTTCACCTGCGCTTCGGTAACGTGGCCCGTGGCGGCCTGCGCTGGTCCGACCGTGAAGAAGACTTCCGCACCGAAGTGCTGGGTCTGGTCAAAGCCCAGCAGGTGAAGAACTCGGTCATCGTGCCGGTCGGCGCCAAGGGCGGTTTCCTGCCCCGTCGTCTGCCGACCACCGGGACCCGCGACGAGATTCAGGCCGAAGCGATCGCCTGCTACCGCCTCTTCATCTCCGGTCTGCTGGACATCACCGACAACCTGAAAGAAGGCGCACTGGTGCCGCCGGCCAACGTCGTGCGCCATGACGACGATGACCCGTACCTGGTCGTCGCCGCCGACAAAGGCACCGCGACCTTCTCCGACATCGCCAACGGCATCGCCATCGACTACGGTTTCTGGCTCGGCGACGCCTTCGCGTCCGGCGGCTCGGCAGGTTACGACCACAAGAAAATGGGCATCACCGCCAAGGGCGCGTGGGTTGGCGTACAGCGCCACTTCCGCGAGCGCGGCATCAACGTGCAGCAGGACAGCATCAGCGTGATCGGCGTCGGCGACATGGCCGGTGACGTGTTCGGTAACGGCCTGTTGATGTCCGACAAGCTGCAACTGGTCGCGGCCTTCAACCACCTGCATATCTTCATCGACCCGAATCCGGACCCGGCCAGCAGCTTTGCCGAGCGTCAGCGTCTGTTCGACCTGCCGCGTTCGGCGTGGACCGATTACGACACCAGCCTGATGTCCGCAGGCGGCGGTATCTTCCCGCGCAGTGCGAAAAGCATCGCGATCACCCCGCAGATGAAAGCGCGCTTCGACATCACCGCTGACAAACTGACCCCGACCGAGCTGATGCACGCGCTGCTCATGGCGCCGGTGGATCTGCTGTGGAACGGCGGCATCGGCACCTACGTCAAAGCCAGCACCGAGACCCACGCAGACGTCGGCGACAAGGCCAACGACGCACTGCGCGTCAACGGCAATCAGCTGCGCTGCAAGGTAGTGGGCGAGGGCGGCAACCTGGGCATGACCCAGCTGGGCCGCGTCGAATTCGGCCTGATGGGCGGCGCGACCAATACCGACTTCATCGACAACGCCGGTGGTGTGGACTGCTCCGACCACGAAGTGAACATCAAGATCCTGCTGAACGAAGTGGTCCAGGCCGGCGACATGACCGAGAAGCAGCGCAACCTGCTGCTCGAAAGCATGACCGACGAAGTGGGCAACCTCGTCCTCGGCAACAACTACAAGCAGACCCAGGCCCTGTCTCTGGCGGAGCGTCGTGCCTACGAGCGCATCGCCGAGTACAAGCGCCTGATGAGCGACCTGGAAGTGCGGGGCAAGCTGGACCGTGCCATCGAGTTCCTGCCGGCGGAAGATCAACTGGCCGAGCGCATCGCCGAGAAGAAAGGCCTGACCCGGGCCGAGCTGTCGGTGCTGATCTCCTACAGCAAGATCGACCTCAAGGAAGCGCTGCTGGAATCCCGCGTTCCGGACGACGACTATCTGGCGCGTGACATGGAAACGGCGTTCCCGCCGTCACTGGGCGCTAAGTTCTCCGAGTCGATGCGTCGCCACCGTCTGAAGCGCGAAATCGTCAGCACGCAGATCGCCAACGATCTGGTCAACCACATGGGCATCACCTTCGTGCAGCGGCTCAAAGAGTCGACCGGCATGACCGCCGCCAACGTGGCCGGTGCTTACGTGATCGTGCGTGACATTTTCCACCTCCCGCACTGGTTCCGTCAGATCGAGGCGCTGGACTACAAGGTCCCGGCGGAGATTCAGCTGGCGTTGATGGATGAGCTGATGCGTCTGGGCCGTCGCGCGACGCGCTGGTTCTTGCGCAGCCGTCGCAATGAGCTGGACGCAGGGCGTGATGTGGCGCACTTCGGTCCGCACATCGCGGCACTGGGTCTGAAGCTGGACGAGTTGCTGGAAGGCCCGACCCGTGAGGTCTGGCAGACGCGTTATCAGGAGTACGTCGCGGCCGGCGTGCCGGAGCTGCTGGCGCGGATGGTGGCGGGTACGAGTCACCTGTACACGCTGTTGCCGATCATCGAGGCGTCTGATGTGACTGGTCAGAATGCAGCGGACGTGGCGAAGGTGTATTTCGCGGTGGGCAGTTCGCTGGATGTGACGTGGTATTTGCAGCAGATCAGTGCATTGCCGGTGGAGAACAATTGGCAGGCGCTGGCCCGTGAGGCGTTCCGTGATGATATCGATTGGCAGCAGCGGGCGATTACGGTGTCGGTGTTGCAGATGGCGAATGGTCCTGCGGATGTCGAGGAGCGTTTGAGTCTGTGGCTGGAGCAGCATTTGCCGATGGTCGAGCGCTGGCGCGCGATGTTGGTGGAGTTGCGTGCGGCGAGCGGTAACGATTATGCGATGTATGCGGTCGCTAACCGTGAGTTGCTGGACCTGGCAATGAGTGGGCAGACGGCGGTGGTGTGATGGTTTAGTCGTCTGTAATCGGAAGCCCCGCGTTGTGAGACGCGGGGCTTTTTTGTTTTTGCGCTTGGGAGATCAAGGTCAAGGGCGCCTGCCTGGGGGCAGACTGTTTCGCCTTCGGCGAGTTACTTGGAAAAGCACCCCAAGTAACCAAGGGTGGTTGCTCCTGGTTTGGCCCTTCGTTCCTCAGGGTTCCTTCACTCCGGTCTCGCTACGTGGGCCCGCCGCCATCCGCCATCCATGGCGGGGGGCGGCTCTCGCGGCATCCATGCCGCTCGGCCCACTCCGCGAGACCTGCGTTCAGCCTGCACCCAAGTCGCGTTTTGCGGTGTTTGGGCTTTTTGTGTATGAAGATCAAAAGCAAAGCAGATCAAAATCAGATCAACAGCTTCCCGGCTGAAGCCGGTCCCACAGGGTGTACGCGGTGTGCTTTTTAGTGGGACCGGCTTTAGCCGGGAAGGGGCCAGTGTGAGCGCTGGCAGTTTTGCTGATCGGACACCCTGCCTGTGGGGGCGAGCTTGCTCGCGAATGCTGTTGATCATTCCCACGCTCCGCGTGGGCATGCATCCCCAGACGCTCTGCGTCGCTCTTCCACAGGCTGAGCGGTTATTTAAAGCGCGCCATGCTGATAGCGTCGACGAGGACGCCGTCGCGTATGGCGTAGTCCCGCAGGCGGCCTTCGGTTTCGAAGCCGAATTTGCGGTACAGCGCCAAAGCGGCTTCGTTGTCGGCAAACACGGTGAGTTCCACCCGGTGCAGGTTCATCCAGTTGTCCGCGACTTCCAGCACAGCGGCCATGAGCCTCGACCCCACCCCTTTGCCCTGCCAGGCCGCCGCGATGCCCATGCCGATGGCGCCGACATGCCGCTGGCGAATGCGCGCGTATTGCTCCAGACCAATGTTGCCGATCACCTGACCCTGATGCAGAGCGACAAGCTTCAATGAACGCTCATCCGCCCCCGCCAGCCGTTTGCGCCAGACATCGGCCGACTGATACGGCATCTGAAGCACCTGACGGCACACCTCAGGGTCGTTATACAACGCAGTGACACCCTCGATATGGGCCTCGGTAAAACGATGGATCACCACCTGATCAACAGCAACATTCACTGGATTCGTCCTATGAAAACAGAAAGAGGGGACAGTCTAAGCGGCTGACTGCGGACCTGGCTACGGCTACCCGCGCGCACGATCAACAGCATTCGCGAGCAAGCTCGCTCCCACGGGGAAGGCGTCGTCTCATCGGCCTTTGCCTGCCTGAACTGGCGCCTTCCCGGCTAAAGCCGGTCCCACTAAAAGCATGCGCTGTGTCAGTAGGACCGGCTTTAGCCGGGAAGCTTTTGATCTGTTCTAAACGCGCTTTTGATCTTCATACACAAAAAGCCCAGACACCGCCAAACGCGACTTGGGTGCAGGCCGAACGTAGACGACGTGGAGTGGGTCGAGCCGCATGGATGCGGCGAGAGCGCCGTCAGGACATGGATGTCCGTTCGGCGCGGGCCCACGGAGCGTCGTCGAAGTGAGGGAACCCGACGAAGTCGGGCCAAACCAGGAGCAAGCACCCTTGGTTACTTGGGGTGCTTTTCCAAGTAACTCGCCGAAGGCGAAACAGTCTGCCCCCAGGCAGACGCCCTTGATCTTAAAAACAAAAAACCCCGCCGAAGCGGGGTTTTCTCAACACGGTCTCAGCTGTTAAGCCTGAACAACCGGAATATTAGCGTTCGCTGCAGCCTCACGGAACTCCGCGATCTGATCGAAGCTCAAGTAGCGATAAACATCGGCAGCCATGCTGTCGATCTTGCCCGCGTACTCCATATACTCCTCGACCGTCGGCAGACGACCCAGAATCGACGCCACAGACGCCAACTCAGCCGACGCCAGATACACGTTCGCCCCATCACCCAGACGGTTCGGGAAGTTACGGGTCGACGTCGACACCACCGTCGAATTCGGCTCTACACGTGCCTGGTTACCCATGCACAGCGAGCAGCCCGGCATTTCCATGCGCGCGCCAGCCTTGCCGTAGATCCCGTAGTAGCCTTCCTCGGTCAATTGATGAGCGTCCATCTTGGTCGGCGGCGACAGCCACAGACGCGTTGGAAGCTGACCCTTGACCTGATCCAGCAACTTGCCCGCCGCGCGGAAGTGGCCGATGTTGGTCATGCACGAACCGATGAACACTTCGTCGATCTTCTCGCCGGCAACGCTGGACAGCAGACGCGCGTCGTCCGGATCGTTTGGCGCGCAAAGCACAGGCTCTTTGATTTCGGCCAGATCGATCTCGATGATTTCTTCGTATTCGGCATCAGCGTCCGCAACCATGAGCTCCGGATTGGCCACCCAGGCTTCCATCGCCTGAGCACGACGCTCCAGCGTGCGCGGATCGCCGTAACCCTGTTCGATCATCCAGCGCAGCAGCGTGATGTTCGAGTTCAGGTATTCGGTGATCGACTCTTTCGACAGCTTGATCGTGCAACCTGCGGCAGAACGCTCGGCCGAGGCATCGGACAGTTCGAATGCCTGCTCGATGCTCAGGTTGTCCAGGCCTTCGATTTCCAGGATGCGGCCCGAGAAGGCGTTTTTCTTGCCTTTCTTCTCGACGGTCAGCAAACCGTTCTGGATCGCGAAGTAAGGGATCGCATGCACCAGGTCACGCAGGGTGATGCCCGGTTGCATCTCGCCCTTGAAGCGGACCAGGATCGACTCCGGCATGTCCAGCGGCATGACGCCGGTGGCCGCGGCAAACGCCACCAGACCCGAACCGGCCGGGAACGAGATGCCCATCGGGAAGCGGGTGTGCGAGTCACCGCCGGTACCGACGGTGTCCGGCAGCAGCATGCGGTTCAGCCAGCTGTGGATGATGCCATCGCCCGGACGCAGGGAAACGCCGCCGCGGGTCATGATGAAGTCAGGCAGCGTGTGGTGCGTGGTCACGTCGATCGGCTTCGGATACGCCGCGGTGTGGCAGAACGACTGCATGACCAGATCGGTCGAGAAGCCCAGACACGCCAGGTCTTTCAGTTCATCACGGGTCATGGGACCTGTGGTGTCCTGAGAACCGACGGTGGTCATCTTCGGTTCGCAGTAGGTGCCAGGACGCACACCTTTGCCTTCCGGCAGACCGCATGCCTTGCCCACCATTTTCTGCGCCAAGGTGAAACCTTTGCCGGTATCGACAGGGGCTTCAGGCAGCTTGAACAGGTCGGTCGGGCCCAGGCCCAGCTCGGCGCGCGCCTTGTCGGTCAGGCCACGGCCGATGATCAGCGGGATACGACCGCCAGCACGGACTTCGTCGAGCAGCACCGGGGTCTTCAGTTCGAAGGTGGTGATGACTTCTTCGCTGTCATGCTTGCAGACTTTGCCCGCGTACGGGTAGACGTCGATCACGTCGCCCATGTTGATGTTCGAGACATCGAATTCGATTGGCAGAGCGCCGGCATCTTCCATGGTGTTGTAGAAGATCGGGGCAATCTTGGTGCCGAAGCAGAAACCGCCAGCGCGCTTGTTCGGGACGTTCGGGACGTCGTCGCCGAAGAACCACAGCACCGAGTTGGTCGCCGACTTTCGCGAAGAACCGGTGCCGACCACGTCGCCAACGTAGGCGATAGGGAAGCCCTGACCGCGCATTTCTTCGATCTGCTTCATCGGGCCGATGGAGCCTTGAACGTCAGGCACGATCCCTTCACGGGCCATTTTCAACATGGCGAGGGCGTGCAGCGGGATGTCCGGACGCGACCAGGCATCAGGTGCAGGCGACAGATCGTCGGTGTTGGTTTCGCCGGTGACCTTGAAGACGCGCAGGCTGATCTTCTCGGCCAGGGTCGGACGCTTCTGGAACCACTCGCCGTCAGCCCAGGACTGCATCACGCCCTTGGCGTGTGCGTTGCCGTTCTTCGCTTTTTCAGCGACGTCGTGGAAGGCGTCGAACATCAGCAGTGTGTGCTTCAGTTGCTGTGCGGCGACCGGTGCCAGCTCGGCATCGTCGAGCAGGTCAACCATGGTCACGATGTTGTAGCCGCCCTGCATGGTGCCGAGCAGTTCGACGGCGCGCTTCTTGTCCAGCAGAGGGGATTGAACTTCGCCCTTGGCCAGGGCAGAGAGGAAACCGGCTTTGACGTAGGCAGCTTCGTCAACGCCCGGTGGAACGCGATTGGTGATCAGGTCAAGCAGGAAAGCTTCTTCGCCAGCCGGTGGGTTTTTCAGCAGCTCGACCAGGCCTGCAGTTTGTTCGGCGTTAAGCGGCTGGGGCACGATACCCTGGGCGGCACGCTCTTCGATGTGTTTACGGTAGGCTTCAAGCACAGTATTACCCTCATCAGTGGTCCCAAATGGGTGTCCGGGACGCTCATCCAGAGAAGGTCCGCATCGGCGCTCTCGAACTTTTTAAAGTTTCTTGGCAGGAAGCTGACGATCTCCAACAGAAGCTGTTTTCAAAGTTTTACGCCTGCATGATCGGTCGAGGAGGGGACGCAAGCGAACTCGCGTCGGACCGGACTGCGGGGCGGGCTTTGTGCGACAAGTGGCTGGCCGACTCATCGTAAAAAGCCCTGACTGTGCTCGTGACGCTTTGAAAACAGCTTCCAACGGACATTGGCGCCTTAAAAGGCCCGGTGATTCTACGGTAAAAAACCGCTGAAGGTAAGTTAGCCCCTACAGGTTGAAGGGTGTACCTCGTTAGACAAAGGGCTAACATGCCGGCTTGTTTCGTTCGCCGCCGTGTTGCTCCGTCATGCCCAATCAAATCATCAAAACGCCCTGCGTGGGCCTGTGCTCCACTGTCTACGGCGACCTCGTGTGCCGCGGATGCAAGCGCTTCCACCACGAAGTGATCCACTGGAACGGCTACGACGAAGACGCGAAGCGCGCTGTCTGGCTGCGCCTGGAACAGCTGCTGGTGCAAGTGATGGCCGGGAAAGTCGAGGTGTTCGACCCGGCCAGGTTGCGGGCGCAACTGGAGCAACGCAAAATCCGTTTCGTCCCGCATCAGTCGGAATATTGCTGGGCGTACCAGTTGATTGCACGGGGCGCGCGGGTGATCAACCAGCTGGACGCCTACGGCATGGTGCTGCTGCCGGAGTTTCGCGACTGGTCGCTGCCTGAACTGCGCGATGCCATTGATCGGGAATTCTTCCTGCTGTCCGAAGCGCACTATGAGCGCTACATCGCGCCCGGCTTCCTCAAGGATGCAATGGGTGCGGTCTGACAGTGGCGTGACCCTCACCCGCTGGCAGTAAATCCTGCGCTTTTCATCTGCGCAGGCTGGCTCTGCCCGTCAGGCTCCGTATAATGCTGCGCCTTGCCCAGCCAGCCATCCGTGAACCCATGCAGATTTATCCAGAGATCGACGCCTTCCTGCTTTGCCCCACGCCCGACAGTTGGGTTCAGGCCGCTTTGCAGAATCTGGATATCCTGCTGATCGATCACGCCAACAATGAAAAGAAGGCCGCCGGTGCGGCGTTTCAGTTCATGTTCCAGTACAACGACAAGTTCGACCTGCTGGCCAAGATGTCCCGGCTGGCGCGCGAAGAGCTGCGTCACTTCGAGCAAGTGATCGGCATCATCAAGAAGCGCAACATCCCGATGGCCAACATCAGTTCGGCGCGCTATGCCGGGTCGCTGCGCAAACTCGTTCGCACCCACAACCCCTATCGCCTGACCGACGCGCTGGTCGTCGGCGCCATCGTTGAAGCGCGTTCCTGCGAACGCTTCGCAGCACTGGTGCCGCATCTGGACGAAGACCTGTCGAAGTTCTACGCCAGCCTGCTCAAGTCCGAAGCCCGGCATTTTCAGGATTACCTGAAGCTCGCCTACACCTACGGCACAGAGGCGGACGTCGATGCCAAGATCGAAGAAATCCGCCTGGCCGAGCGCGAGCTGATACTGAGCCCGGATGAAGATTTCCGCTTCCACAGCGGTGTGCCGGCGCTCTAAGCCCACTGTAGAAACCTACCCATTCAGCAGGCGAACCACGTTCGTCTGAATTCGCGCGCCTTAAAATTTGTTTCATTGTGTGTTTGCTGCCTAAGCAGTAAGATCCGCCCCATTCACTGCCTAAGCAGATAATGGGTGGCTATCAATGGCACATTTCACTCCTGAAAACTTTCACGACAGTCTTTTGGGCATGCTGCTGGGCCGGACTGAGCAGCTGAAAAACCGCATCCTCGACCGACATCTCGAGCCCCACGGCGTCACCGCGCAGCAGTTCAAAGTGCTGGTGATGATCGCGCGTTTCTGCGCCGAGACCCCGGCTGACATCTGCCGCATGTTGAACCTCGACAGCGGTTCGATGACCCGCATGCTCGATCGTCTTGAGCAGAAAAACCTGCTGTCCCGCGCGCGCTCGGAATCCGATCGGCGTCAGGTGCAGCTGGTGCTGACCGACGAGGGGAAGGCGCTCTCCGACCTGTTGCCGGAAATCGGCGCACACGCGATGAACGAGATGGTCGGCGTGCTGGAAGACAGCGAGCTGCTGGCATTGGAAAAGATTCTGACGAAAATTCTGGTTGCCTCGGGCGACCCCATCACGATTGCCCGGATCGCCGAACGATGAGCACTCACATTCAGCGGGGCTCGACCCTGCGCACGTCCTTGAGCGTGATATTCGTGGCACTGGTGCTGGCCGGTTGCGCCAGTTCCAAAGGCCTGAACACCGAAGCCGTCGGCATCGATGCCAACAGCCTGCAGACCGCCCAGAGCCTCAACGGCATCACCCTGTCACCGGCGGCCTGGCCGAAGCGCGACTGGTGGACCAGCCTTGGCGATCCGCAGCTCAATAGCCTGATCACCGAAGCACTGCGCGACAGCCCGGACATGCAGATCGCCGCGGCCCGTACCCATCAGGCCAGTGCCCAGGCCTATGCCGCCGACGCCGAACGTATGCCGACCGTCGATGCCGATGCCGGCGTCAGCCGTTCCCGTCTGGCCCGCGACCAGGACCCGACCGGTGCAGGCGGGCGCTACAGCACCTTGCGCAGCCTGAGCGCCGGCTTCAATTACAACTTCGATCTGTGGGGCGGCCAGCGCGCTGCCTGGGAAGCGGCATTGGGCCAGGCCCGTGCCAGCGAAGTCGATCAGCAAGCGGCGCAACTGACCCTGGCGGCCGACGTCGCCCGCGCCTACAGCGACCTGGGCCAGGCCTACATCGTCCGCGACCTGGCGGCCGAAGACCTCAAGCGCACCAGTCAACTGCTGGACCTGGGCGCGCGGCGTTTCAAGTCGGGCATCGACAGCGAGTACCAGTACGAGCAGACCCAGAGCCTGGAAGCCAACTCCCGCGAATCGCTCGCGGACGCGGACAAGAGCCTGCGCAGCGCCAAAATCCAGCTGGCCGTGCTGATGGGCAAAGGCCCGGACCGCGGCGAACAACTGAGCCGGCCTGCCGTGCTGCAACCCGCTGTTGTGGCCTTGCCCTCGGTTGTGCCCGCTGAGTTGCTGGGCCGTCGCCCCGATCTGGTGGCGGCGCGGTGGCGGGTTGAAGCGGCGAGCAAAAACATCGACGTCAGCAAGACCAACTTCTACCCGAACCTCAACCTGAGCGCGTCGGCGGGAGTTGAGTCGCTGTTGGGCGACGCGATGTTCGGCTCGGCCAGTCGCTTTTTCAACGTCGCGCCGACGGTGTCGCTGCCGATCTTCGACGGTGGCCGTCGCCGTGCCGACCTTGATGCGCGGGACGCCGACTACGACCTCGCCGTGGCGCAGTACAACAAGACGCTGGTCCGGGCGCTGGGGGATGTCAGCGATGGCATTGGCCAGTTGCGCGACATCCGCCGCCAGATCGAGGCGCGCCAGCAGGCGACCGACGTCATTCAGAAATCCTACGACACCGTCGTTCAGCGTTACTCATCCGGCATCGGCAACTACCTGGACGTGCTGAGCGTCGAGCAACAACTGCTGCAATCGCAACGCCAACAGGCTGATCTCAACGCGGAACGAATCGATCTTTCGATCCAGTTGATGCAGGCCCTCGGGGGAGGCTTCGAAGACAGCAAGCCCGGCGAAAACGCCGCCCCGGTCGTCCCGTCAACTGCTTCGCTGACTCATTAAGGTAATCGTCATGGCCACTGCCACTACCGACAACAATCCTGCAAACGAACAAAAGGACGCCAACGCATCGGCGCCCGACAACAGCGCTGACAAAGGCGGCGACAAAGGCGCCGAGCAGACCAAACCGGCCAAGAACCCGCGCAAGCGCAAGCTGCTGTTCCTTGGCCTGCTGCTGGTCGTGGTGCTCGGTGCGGTGGGTGTCTGGGCCTGGTACGAAATGTACGGCCGATGGAGCGAGAGCACCGACGATGCCTACGTCAACGGCAACGTCGTGGAGATCACCCCGCAAGTCACCGGCACCGTGGTGAGCATCGGCGCCGACGACGGCGATCTGGTCCGCGAAGGTCAGGTGCTGGTGCAGTTCGACCCGAATGACGCCGAAGTGGCGCTGCAAAGTGCCGAAGCCAATCTGGCAAAAGTAGTGCGTCAGGTGCGCGGTCTGTACAGCAACGTCGACGGCATGAAAGCGCAACTGGCGGCCCAGCGCGCCGAAGTGCAGAGAGCCCAGGACAACTACAACCGTCGTCGCAGTCTGGCGGCGGGCGGGGCAATTTCTCAGGAAGAGCTGTCCCACGCCAAGGATGACCTGACCACTGCGCAGAACGCGTTGACCAACATCCAGCAGCAACTGGCAACCAGCAGCGCGCTGGTGGATGACACCCAGGTCTCTTCGCACCCGGACGTCAAATCGGCTGCCGCGCAACTGCGTCAGGCCTACCTGAGCAACGCGCGCAGCACGCTGATCGCCCCGGTCACCGGTTATGTTGCCAAGCGCACCGTGCAACTGGGCCAGCGGGTTCAGCCGGGCACTGCGCTGATGGCCGTGATTCCCCTCGACCAGCTGTGGATCGACGCCAACTTCAAGGAAACCCAGCTCGGCCAGATGCGCATCGGCCAGCCGGTGGACATCGAAGCCGACCTGTATGGCGGCGACGTCAAGTACAGCGGCACCGTGGACAGCGTCGGCGCCGGCACCGGCAGTGCGTTTGCCTTGCTGCCTGCGCAAAACGCCACCGGTAACTGGATCAAGATCGTCCAGCGTGTGCCGGTGCGGGTTCGCATCAACGCCGATGAACTGGCCAGGCACCCGCTGCGCATCGGTCTGTCGACCACCGTTGACGTGAACCTGCATGACCAGAGCGGTCCGGTGCTGGCGCAGCAACCGCCGAAGCAGCCGCTGTTCACCACCGATGTCTACGCCAAGCAACTGGCCGATGCCGACACGATGATTGCCCGCGTGATCCACGAGAACAGCGCGTCAACCAGCGGCAAGACGGCCCAGCGCTGATTCGCCAATCCATCTGCCCCGGCCCGCTTCAGCCGGCCGGGGTGATCTTCGAGTGTCAAGGGATTCGCGATGAGTACTAACGCTCCCGCTTCTTTTACGCCGCCAAGCCTGTTGCTGACCACCATCGGCCTGTCGCTGGCGACTTTCATGCAAGTGCTCGACACGACCATCGCCAACGTGGCCTTGCCGACCATCTCCGGCAACCTCGGCGTGAGTTCGGAGCAGGGCACGTGGGTCATCACCTCGTTCGCGGTCAGTAACGCCATCGCGCTGCCGCTGACCGGCTGGCTCAGTCGACGCTTCGGTGAAGTGAAGCTGTTTCTGTGGGCCACGCTGCTGTTCGTGATGGCTTCGTTCCTCTGCGGCATATCCACGTCGATGCCCGAACTGGTGGGCTTTCGGGTCGTGCAGGGCATGGTCGCTGGACCGTTGTACCCGATGACCCAGACCCTGCTGATCGCGGTCTATCCCCCGGCGAAACGGGGGATGGCACTGGCACTGCTGGCGATGGTCACCGTTGTGGCGCCGATCGCCGGCCCGATTCTCGGCGGCTGGATCACCGACAGTTATAGCTGGCCGTGGATCTTCTTCATCAACGTGCCAATCGGTCTGTTCGCGGCGTTCGTGGTGCGTCAGCAAATGGCCACACGTCCGGTCAGCACCAGTCGCCAGCCCATGGATTATGTGGGCTTGATCACGTTGATCATTGGTGTGGGTGCGCTGCAGATCGTGCTCGACAAAGGCAATGACCTGGACTGGTTCGAGTCGAACTTCATCATCATTGGCTCGGTGATTTCAGCCATTGGCCTGGTGGCGTTCGTGATCTGGGAAATGACCGATGACCATCCGGTCGTCAATCTTCGGCTGTTTGCGTTCCGCAACTTTCGCTTCGGGACGATCTGCCTGGTGGGCGGTTATGCGGGGTTTTTCGGTATCAACCTGATTCTGCCGCAATGGCTGCAAACGCAGATGGGCTATACGGCCACCTATGCCGGGCTGGCAGTAGCACCGCTCGGGGTGCTGCCGGTGTTGATGTCGCCCTTTGTGGGTCGCTACGCGCATAAGTTCGACTTGCGTCTGTTGGCCGGTCTGGCGTTTCTGGCGATCGGCCTGAGCTGCTTCATGCGTGCGGATTTCACCAGTCAGGTGGATTTCACCCACATCGCTCTGGTGCAGTTGTTCATGGGGGCAGGCGTGGCGCTGTTCTTCATGCCGACCTTGAGCATTCTGCTGTCGGACCTGCCGCCGTCGCAGATTGCCGACGGCTCGGGGCTGGCGACGTTCCTGCGTAACCTTGGCGGCAGCTTCGCGGCGTCATTGACCACCTGGATCTGGATCCGCCGCGCCAATCAGCATCATGCGTATCTGAGCGAAAACGTGAACGCTTACGAGCCGACAACGCGGCATGCGCTGGAGACCCTGGGCGGGGCGAGCAACCAGGCCTACGCGCAGCTTGATTCGATGGTCACCAGTCAGGCCTACATGATGTCGACGGTGGACTATTTCTACATGATGGGCTGGATCTTCCTGTCGCTGATCCTGATCATCTGGCTGGCCAAGCCACCGTTTACCGCCAAGGCTGCGCCCGGGGGAGGGCATTGATCACAGCTATCGGGCGCAGACTGTAGGAGCGTGGCTTGTCCCGCGATCGGCCGGGAACCGGTCGTAAAACTGCGAATGCGGTGTATCAGGTGCATCGCGTTTTACCGGTTCACTGCCGCTGCGCGCCAGATCGCGGGACAAGCCACGCTCCTACAGGTTTAGTGCCCGGCAACGAGGCTGCGTTTAGGGCCGCAGGTCGCCCTGCTCATTCGCCAAACCCGGCTCTGGCTCAAACGCAAACGACTCCAGATGAAAGCCCGATTCATCGATCTGCAGCAACCACCCCTCGCGGTCCCAATCCCCCAGCACAATGCGCTGCGCCGTGGTCTCACCCAGCTGCACGTCGTGAACCGCAGGCCGGTGGGTGTGACCGTGAATCAGCGTCTCCACGCCAGACTCGGTCATCACCTGCGGCACTTCGTCCGGCGTCACATCGACAATGTCGTTGGCCTTCATTCGTGTCTGCGCACGGCTTTCGCTGCGCAGCTTGCGCGCCAACTTGTGCCGGGTGCTCAACGGTAGATGACGAAGCACCCACAGCGTCAGCGGATGGCGCAGGTAACGGCGCATACGCATGTAGGCTTCGTCCCGGGTACACAGGCTGTCGCCGTGCATCAACAGCACCGGCTGGCCGTTGAAATGTACGACGCTTGGGTCCTTGAGCAGCGTGCAGCCCGCCGCTTTGCAGAACGCCTTGTCGATCATGAAGTCGCGATTGCCGTGCATCAGGAACACCCGGGTGCCGCTGTCGCTTAACGCGCGCAGCGCCTGGCAGATCGAGCGCTGAAAGGGCGACATGGCGTCATCGCCGATCCAGGCCTCGAAAAAATCCCCAAGGATGTACAGCGACTCAGCGTTGCGCGCGCGGCCGTTCAGCAGGCCGAGAAACGCCCGGGTAATGTCCGGGCGTCCTTCTTCCAGGTGCAAATCGGAGATCAGCAATATCACTCAACGATCTCGGCTTTCTCGATGATCACGTCGTCAGCCGGCACGTCTTGATGACCCGCCTTGGACGTGGTGGCGACGCCTTTGATCTTGTCGACCACCTCAGTGCCTTCGACCACCTCGGCGAACACGGCGTAACCCCAGCCCTGTACGGTCTTGGCGCTGTGGTTGAGGAAGTCGTTGTCGGCGACGTTGATGAAGAATTGCGCCGAGGCTGAATGGGGCTCCATGGTGCGGGCCATGGACACCGAATATTTCTTGTTCGGCAGACCGTTGTCGGCTTCGTTCTGTATGCTCGGGCGCTTGTCTTTCTTCTCTTTCATGCCCGGTTCGAAGCCGCCGCCCTGGATCATGAAATTACCGATCACGCGGTGAAACACGGTGTTTTCGTAGTGGCCGGCTTTGACGTATTCGATGAAGTTGGCGACGGTCAGCGGCGCCTTTTCTGCGTTCAGTTGCAGAACGATTTCACCGTGGTTGGTGGTCAGCTTTACTTTCGACATGGTCAGCTCGCTCTTTGAAGTCGTGGTGAGAGGCAGTGATCGCGGCAGTCGGCCATCGAGATGCGAGGCCAGTGCCGCTGATGCACACCAGGCGCGCAGTTTACAGAGGGTAGCCGCTGCTCGGGTAGTTGCGATTGCGCCGGCGGTTCTCGCTGAGCGCAGGCCCATCTCGGCAGTTTTGTCACAGCGCGCTGTCAGGGGCTTGACAGCTTCGGCTATGATAGGCGCTTTGATTTAACCGGCCTTCCTGGCCGCGACCCGTACAAGGATCCTATGAGCAAGCCCACTCAAGATGCCGCTGCGAATTCCAAGGCAGGCCCTGCAATTCCAACCAACTTCCTGCGCCCGATCGTGCAGGCTGACCTGGACTCGGGCAAGCACACCCAGATCGTGACCCGCTTCCCGCCGGAGCCCAACGGCTACCTGCACATCGGTCATGCCAAGTCGATCTGCGTCAACTTCGGTCTGGCTCAGGAATTCGGTGGCGTTACGCATCTGCGCTTTGACGACACCAACCCGGCGAAGGAAGACCAGGAATACATCGACGCCATTGAAAGCGACGTCAAATGGCTGGGCTTCGAGTGGTCCGGCGAAGTGCGTTATGCCTCGCAGTACTTCGACCAGCTGTACGCCTGGGCGGTCCATCTCATCGAAGCGGGCAAGGCCTACGTCGATGACCTGACCCCCGAACAAGCTCGCGAATACCGCGGCACCCTGACCGAGCCGGGCAAGAACAGCCCGTTCCGCGATCGCAGCGTCGAAGAAAACCTTGACCTGTTCGGCCGCATGAAAGCCGGCGAGTTCGAAGACGGCGCCCGCGTCCTGCGTGCCAAGATCGACATGGCTTCGCCGAACATGAACCTGCGTGATCCGATCCTCTACCGCATTCGTCACGCGCACCACCACCAGACCGGTGACAAGTGGTGCATCTACCCGATCTACGATTTCACCCACGGTCAGTCTGACGCCATCGAAGGCATCACCCATTCGATCTGCACCCTGGAATTCGAGAGCCATCGCCCGCTCTATGAGTGGTTCCTCGACAATCTGCCGGTGCCGTGCAAGCCGCGTCAGTACGAGTTCTCGCGCCTGAACCTGAACTACACCATCACCAGCAAGCGCAAGCTCAAACAACTGGTCGATGAAAAGCACGTGCAGGGCTGGGACGATCCGCGCATGTCGACGCTGTCAGGCTTCCGCCGTCGCGGCTACACCCCGGTGTCGATCCGCAATTTCTGCGAAATGATCGGCACCAACCGCTCCGACGGCGTGGTCGATTTCGGCATGCTGGAGTTCAGCATCCGTCAGGACCTGGACCACAACGCCCCGCGCGCCATGTGCGTGCTGCGTCCGTTGAAAGTCGTGATCACCAACTACCCGGAAGGCCAGGTCGACCACCTCGAACTGCCGCGCCATCCGCAGAAGGAAGAACTCGGCGTGCGCAAGCTGCCGTTCTCCCGCGAGATCTACATCGACCGTGAAGACTTCATGGAAGAGCCGCCGAAGGGCTACAAGCGCCTGGAACCGAACGGCGAAGTGCGCCTGCGTGGCAGCTACGTGATTCGCGCCGACGAAGCGATCAAGGACGCCGACGGCAACATCGTCGAGCTGCGTTGCTCCTACGACCCGGAAACCCTGGGCAAGAACCCTGAAGGCCGCAAGGTCAAAGGCGTTGTGCACTGGGTGCCGGCAGCGGAAAGCATCGAGTGCGAAGTGCGTCTGTACGACCGTCTGTTCCTGTCGGCAAACCCTGAGAAAGCAGAAGAGGGCAAGACCTTCCTGGACAACATCAACCCAGGCTCCTTGCAGGTCCTGACCGGTTGTCGCGCTGAACCGTCGCTGGCTGACGCTCAGCCGGAAGACCGTTTCCAGTTCGAACGCGAAGGCTATTTCAGCGCGGATCTGAAGGACTCGAAACCCGGTCATCCGGTCTTTAACCGGACTGTGACGCTCCGCGATTCGTGGAGCTAAGGTAGGCAACGTGCTTTCTATCTACAACACGCTCAGCAAGAGCAAAGAAGTCTTCAAGCCGCTGGATGGCAACAAGGTGCGCATGTACGTCTGCGGGATGACCGTGTACGACTACTGCCACCTGGGCCACGGCCGCAGCATGGTGGCGTTCGACGTCGTCACCCGCTGGCTGCGTTTCAGCGGCTACGACCTGACCTACGTGCGCAACATCACCGACATCGACGACAAGATCATCAACCGCGCCCGTGAAGACGGCGAGGCGTTCGATGCCCTGACCGCGCGCATGATTGACGCGATGCACGAGGACGAAGCGCGCCTGAACATCCTCAAGCCGGACATGGAACCACGCGCGACCGATTACATCGGCGGCATGCACGACATGATCCAGCGCCTGATCGACAAGGGCTATGCCTACGCACCGGGCAATGGCGACGTGTACTACCGCGTTGGCAAATTCCTGGGCTACGGCAAGCTGTCGCGCAAGAAGATCGAAGACCTGCGCATCGGCGCTCGCATCGAAGTCGACGAAGCCAAGGACGACCCGCTGGATTTCGTGCTGTGGAAAGGCGTCAAGCCGGGCGAGCCTAGCTGGGAATCGCCGTGGGGTGCAGGACGTCCGGGCTGGCACATCGAGTGCTCGGTGATGTCCACCTGCTGCCTGGGTGAGACCTTCGACATCCATGGCGGCGGCAGCGATCTGGAATTCCCGCACCACGAAAACGAGATTGCCCAGAGCGAAGCCGCGACCGGCAAGACCTACGCAAACGCCTGGTTGCACTGCGGCATGATCCGCATCAATGGCGAGAAGATGTCCAAGTCCTTGAACAACTTTTTCACCATCCGCGACGTGCTGGATAAATACCACCCGGAAGTGGTGCGTTACCTGCTGGTGTCGAGCCACTACCGCAGCGCGATCAACTATTCCGAAGACAGCCTGAAAGAATCGAAAGGCGCGCTGGAGCGGTTCTACCACGCGCTCAAAGGCCTGCCGGTCGCTGAGCCTGCGGGGGGCGAGGCGTACGTCGAGCGTTTTTCGACTGCCATGAACGACGACTTCGGGACCCCGGAAGCGTGCGCCGTGCTGTTCGAGATGGTTCGCGAGATCAACCGCCTGCGCGACAGTGATGTCAACGCAGCGGCAGGCCTGGCGGCACGTTTGAAGGAGCTGGCCAGCGTGTTGGGCGTGTTGCAGCTGGAAGCCGATGACTTCCTGCGCGCCGGCGCCGAAGGGCGGGTGGATGCTGCCGAAGTCGAAGCCTTGATCGCCGCACGCCTGCAGGCACGCGCCGAAAAGAACTGGGCTGAGTCCGACCGCATCCGCGATCAGCTCACCGCCATGGGCGTGGCGCTGGAAGACAGCAAAGGCAGCACCACCTGGCGTTTGGCGGATTGATCGGCAACCCTCGGTAAACGCCTATCCTTGATCGTTCCTACGCTCCGCGTGGGAATGCCTCGCCAGACGCTCCGCGTCTTCGTTGACGCGGAGCGTCTTGGGCGGGGTTACCACGCGGAGCGTGGGAACGATCAGCGTCCCGAAGGTCGTTTGGCAAATTGTTGATTTCTACTGGCCTGCTGCCGTTCGCGCTTGGGCGCCTCAAGCCAGCACTGCGAGCGACGTGTACTTAGCAACCATCGCGTCTGACGTAATTAGCTTCATCGGTTCAGTGATGGCGGCAGCAACGATTAGCCTATCGAATGGGTCGCGATGATGGTGTTCCAGATCTTTGACTGCGATTGCATGTTCAACGCTGACAGGGAGCTCGATAAAGCCGCTGTCTCGGCAGTATTCGCGAATCTCCTCAAGATCAGCCGTTAGTTTCCCCAAGCCAATCTTTATCGACATCTCCCAAAACGTGGCGGCGCTGATGTAAACCTCAGTAGCGGTTTCGATCAGTTTTTTTGCTTTGGGAGAAAGCTTCGGGTCGTCAGTCAGAGCCCACAGAAGAATATGAGTATCCAGCAGTATCCTCATGGGCGACTGCCTTCGAAATCATCCAGCACAGAGTCAGAAAGCGGCGCACCGAAGTCGTCCGGTAGTTGAAGAATACCTTTCATAGCACCGATGCGTTTACCGGTGGGCCGCCCGATCGGGACGAGGCGCGCCATTGCGCGACCATGTTTGGCGATCGTGATAGTCTGGCCCGCCGCAGCGTCATCTACCAGTTTTGACAGATTGTCCTTGGCCTCACCGAGAGGGACGATAATCATGACGTATGCTCGCATTCGGAAATATTGGCCAAATATAGCCATATAATTCTTCTTGCCCAAGCCACCGTTACAATTCTGTGCTGATTGCGGTGACCCCCCCCCGCGTGGGAATACCTCGTCTGACACTCCGCGTCTAATTTGGCGCGGAGCGTCATCGGCGGGTTACCACGCGGAGCGTGGGAACCATCTAAGCCTTCAAAACCCCTGTTCCCTCAGCCGCTTGTACAGCGTATTCCGGCTCACCCCCAGGCGTTTCGCCAACTGCGAGATATTCCCGCCGGCCGCCTGCAGCAACTCACTCAGCTCTTCCGGCGTGTCCAGCGCTGCCTTGCGGTTGAACACTGTCTCGGGTTCGACGCGCTCGCAGCCCATCGCCAGGTCGGCAAAAAAGTCTTCCGGCAGATGCTCCGTGGAAATGGGTTGATCATCGGCCAGCGCCAACGCCACCTGAATCACGTTGCTCAACTGCCGCAGGTTGCCCGGCCACGGGTGCCGTTCGAACAACTCCATCACCTGTGGCTCAAAGCCTGCTGTCTGCTGCGGTTCGCGATGCTGTTCCCAGATGGCACGGACCAGCGCGGGCTTGTCGCTGCGATCCCGCAACGGCGGCAACTCCAGGTTCAGGCCGCTGATGCGGTAGTACAAATCCTGACGAAACCGTCCGTTCTGCACATGTTCGCGCAATGAGCAGTGAGTGGCGGAAATCACCCGAATATCCACCGGGTACAACTCGCTGCTGCCAACCGGCTGCACACACCGTTCCTGCAACACCCGCAACAGACGCGCTTGAACCGGCAGCGGCATGTCGCCGATCTCGTCGAGAAACAGCGTGCCTTTGTCCGCCTTGCGGATCAGCCCGATGCTGCCTTTATGGTGAGCGCCGGTGAACGCGCCTTTTTCATAGCCAAACAATTCAGCCTCGACCAGCTCCGACGGGATGGCCGCGCAGTTCACGGCAATCATGGGCTGATCGGCGCGGGAGCTGGCGCGGTGCAGGGCCTTGACGAACACTTCCTTGCCCACACCCGTCTCGCCAAGAATCAACAGCGGGACGTTCTTCTCCAGCAATCGCTGACCCTGACGCGCGGCTTTCTCGACCCGCTCGTCACCCATGCCGGGCTCAATGACACCGACCGCGAGTGGGCGGGACAGAATCGGCACCTGCACAGGCACCGTTCTGAGCTTGAGCACCGGTGCTTTCGGCCGCTTCAGCACGCAATGGAAACGGTTGTGGCCCGACGCCTGGAGCGGGAAGGGCTGGCCTTCCATTTGGTCAAGCAGATCGGCAACCGGCGCTTTGAACAGGTTCTCGATGTTGGCGTTGAGCAGGCTGACGCCCAGCAGGGTGTCGGCGCGGCGGTTGGCGCAGAGCACACGGCCGCTTTCATCGAACACCAGCAGGCCGGCCCACTGGCTGTCGAGGTTGTTCAGGCCGGTGTTGAACACCAGTTGAAAATGGCTGTGCTGGAACTGGTCGAGGATCAGCCGGTTTTCGATGGTCTGGCTCATCATCTTGACCATCCCAAGGGTGTGGGAAGGCGGCAGGAAGCTGTCGCTGGACACATCGAGCACCGCGATCATCCGCCGCGACGCATCGAAAATCGGCGCCGCCGACCCGGTCATGAAACGGTTGGCCTTGAGAAAGTGTTCATCGTGTTCAATGTGAACAGCCTGTTCACAGGCCAGCGCAGTGCCGATGGCATTGGTGCCGGCGCTTTGCTCCAGCCAGCTGGCGCCGGCGACGAAACCCGGCTGTTGATCCGGCTCGACGAAGCGCTTGTTGCCCCAGGAATTGAGCACCTGGCCCTGCTGATCGGCGAGCAGGATCAGGCAATTGGAATTGCTCAGGATGTTCTCGTAGAAGGGGAGCACCTGCTGATGGGTGGTCTGCACCAGGGAATGATGGCGCTCGAGCAGCTGCGAAACCTGCTGATCGGGCAGGCGACCGAAGGACGGGCGTGACTGGTGGTCGAGGCCGAACTCGCGGCAACGGGCCCACGAGTCCTGAATGATCGTGTCGTGGCTGGGGGATGCGCCTGCTGTGGCCATGAAATGGCTCCGTCCGAGTACTTTTATTTATTGTTGTCGAGATGCCGTTAGGCAGAGCATCCCTGCTCGAAAACGTCCACCCATTGTTGTTCAGGATTGTTCAAAGTCAATGTTCATTTTGTTCAGGTGTTCAGCATTTCCTGTTCATTTACGTTCATCAACGAATGCCGGTCTGTGCGGCAAATTGTCGCAACCGCTCTAGTCCGCGTATCCCAGCCAGAAAGCGCCTGAGCGGGCCGGTTGGCACGATTGTCGCTATCCAACAATCGGTCAGCACAATCGGTCAACGGATGTCACGACCTGCCATACGGCATACACGCAACACCCCGAACAAAACAAATAAAAAGGGCACGCCATGTCTCTCACGCTTGAGCACGTCAGCCGCGCCGTCGACGGTCAGATCTGGATCGACGATGCTTCGCTGAGCTTTGAACCCGGCTCATTCAACGTATTGCTGGGGCGCACCTTATCAGGCAAAACCAGCCTGATGCGCTTGATGGCCGGTCTGGACAAGCCAGACAGCGGCCGGATACTGATGAATGGCAAAGATGTCACCCAGGTCGCGGTGCGTCATCGCAATGTCTCGATGGTTTATCAGCAGTTCATCAACTATCCGAGCATGACCGTCTACGACAACATCGCCTCGCCGCTGCGCCAGGCCAAGATGTCGAAAGACGAAATCGACCGACGCGTCCGCGAAACCGCGAAGATGCTGCGCATCGAGAAATTCCTCAGCCGTCACCCCCTCGAATTGTCCGGCGGTCAGCAGCAGCGCACGGCCATGGCGCGGGCGCTGGTCAAAGACGCCGAGCTGATTCTGTTCGATGAGCCGCTGGTCAACCTCGACTACAAGCTGCGCGAAGAGCTGCGTCAGGAAATGCGCCAGCTGTTCGAAACGCGCAACACCATCGCCATTTACGCCACCACCGAGCCGAACGAAGCGCTGGCGCTCGGCGGGACCACCACGATTCTGCACGAAGGCCGCGTGATCCAGAGCGGCCGCACGCCCGAGGTGTATCACCAGCCGAAAACCGTGCTGGCCGCCGAATTGTTCTCCGAGCCGCCGATCAACCTGATGCCCGGCCGTATCGAAGGCAACGAAGTCAGCTTCGCCAATTTCGTGCACTTCCCGCTAAACGTTGACCTGCGCAGCATCGGTGACGGCGAGTACCGCTTCGGCGTGCGGCCGAGCCACCTGAGCCTGGTGCCGTCCAACGACGACGATCTTGAGCTGGCGGTCACCGTCGAACTCGCCGAGATCAGCGGTTCGGAAACCTTCCTGCACGTGCGCAACGAGCATTTCTCGCTGGTGCTGCATCTGCCGGGCGTCCACGAGTACGACGTGGACACGCCGATTCGCGTGTACATCCCGACTCACAAACTGTTCGTATTCGATCAGCAGGGCGGCCTGATTCAGGCGCCGGGCCTGCGCATGGCGAGGGTTGCCTGATGGCCGAGATCCGCTTGCAAAAACTCGCGCACAGCTACAGCGCCAATCCGACCGGCCCTGAAGACTATGCCATCCGGGAAATGACCCACATCTGGGAGCAGGGCGGCGCGTATGCCTTGCTCGGCCCGTCCGGCTGCGGCAAATCGACCCTGCTCAATATCATCTCCGGCCTGCTCAGCCCGTCTGAAGGCAAGGTCATGTTCGACACCACGGTGGTCAACGACATGTCGCCGGAGGAGCGCAACATCGCTCAGGTTTTCCAGTTTCCGGTGGTCTACGACACCATGACGGTGTACGACAACCTCGCGTTTCCGCTGCGCAATCAGGGCATGCCGGAAGCGAAAGTGAAGATCAAGGTGCAGGAAATCGCCGACGTGCTGGATCTGCAGCCGTTGTTGAGCAAGAAAGCCAAAGGCCTCACCGCTGACGAAAAACAGAAAGTCTCCATGGGCCGCGGACTGGTCCGCGATGACGTGTCGGCAATTCTGTTCGACGAACCGCTGACCGTGATCGACCCGCACCTGAAGTGGAAACTGCGCCGCAAGCTCAAGCAGATTCACGAGCAGTTCAACATCACCATGGTTTACGTCACCCACGATCAGTTGGAGGCCTCCACCTTCGCCGACAAGATCGCGGTGATGTACGGCGGCCAGATCGTGCAGTTCGGCACCCCGCGTGAACTGTTTGAAAAGCCGCACCACACCTTCGTCGGCTACTTCATCGGCAGCCCCGGCATGAACCTCATCGAGGTCAAGCCTGAAGCCGGTGGCGTGGGCTTTGGCGGCATTCACCTGCCGTTGCCCGATGCGCTGCAGCAGCGCCTTGCATCGACTCAGTGGAGCACGCTGAAAGTCGGGATTCGCCCCGAGTTCGTACACGTCTGGGACAGCCCCAACGACGACGCCATGCAGGCCGAGGTGACCTATGTCGAGGACCTGGGGACCTACAAGATCATCACCGTCAACCTGGCCGGCCAGTCGCTGAAAGTGCGCCTGCAGGAAGACAAGCCGGTGCCCCAGGGCCAGGCCTGGATCAGTTTCCCGGCGCAATGGCTGATGCTCTACGCCGATGAATTTCTGCTGGAGGCCGCCACGAACACACTGCCGGCCAGCGAGGTGTCCCATGACTAAAGTGCAAAACAACAAGGCCTGGTGGCTGGTGCTGCCGGTGTTCCTGCTGGTGGCGTTCAGCGCCATCATTCCGATGATGACCGTGGTCAACTATTCGGTGCAGGACATCTTCGACCAGTCCAGCCGCTACTTCGTCGGCGCCGACTGGTTCCGCCAGGTGCTGCAGGACCCGCGCCTGCATGACTCGCTGCTGCGCCAGTTCATCTACTCCGGCTGCGTATTGCTGATCGAAATCCCGCTGGGCATCGGCATCGCCCTGACCATGCCGACCAAGGGTCGCTGGTCGTCGCTGTGCCTGATCGTCATGACCATTCCGTTGCTGATTCCCTTCAACGTGGTCGGCACCATCTGGCAGATCTTCGGCCGTGGCGACATCGGCCTGCTGGGCTGGGTCCTCAACGACGTGCTGGGCATCAGCTACAACTACGCGGCCAATGCGTCGGACGCCTGGGTGACCGTGCTGGTCATCGACGTCTGGCACTGGACCTCACTGGTGGCGTTGCTGTGCTATTCGGGGCTGCGCGCCATTCCGGACGTGTACTACCAGGCGGCACGAATCGATCGGGCGTCCAACTGGGCCGTGTTCCGACACATCCAGCTGCCGAAGATGAAAAGCGTGCTGCTCATCGCCGTGATGCTGCGCTTCATGGACAGCTTCATGATCTACACCGAGCCGTTCGTGCTTACCGGTGGCGGTCCGGGCAACTCCACGACCTTCCTCAGCCAGACCCTGACGACCATGGCCCTCGGCCAGTTCGACCTGGGCCCTGCGGCGGCATTCTCGCTGGTGTATTTCCTGATCATTCTGTTGGTGTCGTGGGTGTTCTACACCGCCATGACCCACAGCGAAAAGAACTGAGGAGCGCCCATGAACAAGCGCGAGAAAGTGTCGTTCAAAAAGCTCATACCGCTGTGGATCTACCTGCTGTTTCTGCTGGTGCCGATCTACTGGCTGGTCAACATGTCGTTCAAGACCAACACCGAAATCCTCGGCGGTCTGACCCTGTTCCCACAGGACTTCACGCTGGCGAACTACAAGGTGATCTTCACCGACGAAAGCTGGTACAGCGGCTACATCAACTCGCTGTACTACGTCTGCCTGAATATGGTGATATCGCTGAGCGTCGCATTGCCTGCGGCCTACGCGTTTTCACGCTATCGTTTCCTCGGCGACAAACACCTGTTCTTCTGGCTCCTGACCAACCGGATGGCGCCACCGGCGGTTTTCCTGCTGCCATTCTTCCAGCTGTACTCGTCCATCGGCCTGTTCGACACGCACATTGCGGTAGCGTTGGCGCATTGTTTGTTCAACGTGCCGCTGGCGGTGTGGATTCTGGAAGGGTTCATGTCCGGGGTTCCCAAGGAGATTGACGAAACGGCTTACATCGATGGCTACAGCTTTCCCAAGTTCTTCGGCAAGATTTTCATCCCGCTGATCGGCTCGGGCATCGGTGTCACGGCGTTCTTCTGCTTCATGTTCTCCTGGGTCGAATTGTTGCTGGCGCGCACGCTCACCTCGGTCAATGCCAAGCCGATCGCGGCGGTCATGACCCGTACCGTTTCAGCGTCGGGGATCGATTGGGGGGTGCTGGCAGCGGCGGGGGTGTTGACCATTCTGCCGGGCATGCTGGTGATCTGGTTCGTTCGTAATCACGTGGTCAAGGGCTTTGCTCTTGGTCGTGTCTGAGGAGTCGAAAAATGGAGTGGATGTCCTGGACCCTGCCAACTGCTATTTTCTTTGCGTCCATCGCCGCGATTCTGGTGGCGATGACGGCCTGGGAACTGCGTTCGGCGAGTATTGAGCGTCGCGGTTTTCTGCCGATTGCCACCACGCGCGGCGATCGTCTGTTCATCGGCCTGCTCGGAAGCGCTTACCTGCATCTGCTGGTCATCGGCGCGACGAGCTGGGATATCTGGGTGGCCTCCGGGTTGTCCCTGGTCTGGCTGTTGGTGGTGATGCGTTGGGGTTGAAAGGTTTTGACGGTGCAAGCGCAGACGCGCTTGTGCCGCGAACGAATGACGAAGGTTGAAACGCGGGATCACATAAGAATCAACACAAGAGGTGTCTATGTTCAATAAGAAAAACAAGCTGCGACATAGTGTGACGGTAGCGACGATGGTAATGCTCAGTGGCTTGAGCGTGTCGGCTTGGGCCGATCAGTACGAGGATGCGGCGAAGAAATGGGCCGACAGCGAGTTCAAGCCGAGCACGCTCTCCGATGCCGAGAAGCTCAAGGAACTGGAGTGGTTCATCAAGGCCGCCGAGCCGTTCCGCGGCATGGACATCAAGGTGGTGTCCGAAACCTTGACCACCCATGAATACGAATCCAAAACCCTGGCCAAGGCGTTCACCGAAATCACCGGCATCAAGGTCACCCACGACCTGCTGCAGGAAGGCGACGTGATCGAGAAACTGCAGACCGCCATGCAGTCCAACCAGAGTATCTATGACGGCTGGGTGAACGACTCCGACCTGATCGGTACGCACTTCCGCTACGGCAAGGCGATGTCTCTGACAGACCTGATGGCCAGCCCGGAAGGGGCGAAAGTCACTTCTCCGACCCTCGACCTCAAGGACTTCATCGGCACCTCGTTCACCACGTCGCCAGAAGTCAAAGACGCGTCCGGCAAAGTCGTTACGCCGGCCAAGCTCTATCAGCTGCCTGACCAGCAGTTTGCCAACCTTTACTGGTTCCGCGCCGACTGGTTCGAGCGTCCTGACCTGAAAGAGAAATTCAAGGCCAAATACGGCTACGAGCTGGGCGTTCCGGTGAACTGGTCGGCCTATGAAGACATTGCCAAGTTCTTCAGCGAAGACGTCAAGGAACTCGACGGCAAGAAAGTCTACGGTCACATGGACTACGGCAAGAAAGACCCGTCCCTGGGCTGGCGCTTCACCGATGCCTGGTTCTCCATGGCCGGCAGCGGCGACAAAGGCTTGCCGAACGGTCTTCCGGTCGACGAGTGGGGTATCCGCGTAGAGGACTGCCACCCGGTCGGTTCGAGCATTACCCGCGGCGGCGACACCAACGGCCCGGCCGCTGTGTACGCCACTCAGAAGTACATCGACTGGCTCAAGGCCTACGCGCCGCCTGAAGCGGCAGGCATGACGTTCTCCGAGTCCGGCCCGGTGCCGTCCCAGGGTAACGTTGCTCAGCAGATCTTCTGGTACACCGCTTTCACCGCCGACATGACCAAGCCGGGTCTGCCGGTCATGAATGCCGACGGCACGCCGAAATGGCGCATGGCTCCATCGCCAAAAGGCCCTTACTGGAAAGAGGGCATGAAGCTGGGTTACCAAGACGTGGGCTCCTGGACCTTCCTCAAGTCCACCGAGGAGAAGAAACGCCTGGCCGCCTGGCTTTACGCGCAGTTCGTGACGTCGAAATCCGTCTCGCTGAAGAAAACCATCGTGGGCCTGACGCCGATTCGTGAATCGGACATCAACTCCAAAGAGATGACCGCCCTGGCGCCGAAACTCGGTGGTCTGGTCGAGTTCTATCGCAGCCCGGCCCGCGTGCAATGGTCGCCAACCGGCACCAACGTTCCGGACTATCCGAAGCTGGCACAGCTGTGGTGGAGTCATGTGGCTGAAGCCGTTACCGGCGAGAAAACCGCGCAGGCGGCCCTCGACGGTCTGGCCAAGGATCAGGATGCAATCATGACCCGCATCGAGCGCTCCAAGGTTCAGGAACCAAGCGGTTGCGCGCCGAAGATGAACCCGGAAACCTCGGCGGAAGAGTGGTACACCAAAGCCGAGAAGAGCAACGGTGCCTTCCTCGCACCGCAGCGCAAACTGGCCAACGAGAAGCCGAAGGGCGAAACCATCGCTTACTCCGACCTCTTGAAGAGCTGGGAAGCGGCCAAGAAGTAAAGCTGCACGCTTCCACGTTCAGCCCATAAAAAACGGCACCCTCGGGTGCCGTTTTCATGTGCGCGTCTTGATGCGTCGGCTTGAATGATCAGCCGTGCAGCGTTTCTGCCGCGTACAGTGTGTTTTCCAGCAGGCAGGCGCGGGTCATAGGGCCAACGCCGCCTGGCACTGGCGTGATCCAGCCGGCACGTGGCAGGGCGGTCTCGTACACCACATCACCCACCAGCTTGCCGTCATCCTGACGGTTGATGCCGACGTCGATAACGATCGCGCCTTCCTTGATCCACTCGCCCTTGACCAGGCCGGGCTTGCCCGCCGCCACGACCACCAGATCGGCACGGCCCACGTGTCCGGCCAGGTCCTGAGTGAAGCGATGGGTCACGGTCACGGTGCAGCCCGCCAGCAGCAGCTCCATCGCCATCGGACGACCGACGATGTTGGAAGCGCCCACCACGACCGCGTCCTTGCCGTACAGGTTGACACCGGTGCTTTCCAGCAGGGTCATGATGCCCTTGGGGGTGCAGGGCCGCAGCAGTGGAATGCGCTGGGCCAGTCGCCCTACGTTGTAGGGGTGGAAGCCATCGACGTCTTTATCCGGGCGGATGCGCTCCAGGAGGCTGGAAGATTCCAGATGCTCGGGCAGCGGCAGTTGCAGCAGGATGCCGTCGATGGCCGGGTCGTCGTTGAGACGATCGATCAGATCGGTCAGTTCGGTCTGGGTGGTTTCACTGGGCAGGTCATAGGCCTGGGAGATGAAGCCGACCTCTTCGCAGTCTTTGCGTTTGTGCGAGACGTAAACCTGAGAGGCGGGGTCGCTGCCGACCAGAATCACCGCGAGGCCCGGCGTGCGCAGGCCTTGCTCGCGACGCTGGGCGACTCGTTGGGCGATCTGCTGGCGCAGGTTGGCTGCGATCGCTTTGCCGTCTATTAGTTTTGCAGTCATTACGCGTGATTAACCATCGGAAGGGGAGGGAAAAAGAGCGCGCATTCTCGCATGACCTGACCCAAGGGCAAAGACGGTTGGTCCGCTTAATAACCTAACCCCTTTAATTAACTGAATTTTTTTGAAAAAAGTGTTGACGACCTTTTGGGCCGTCTATAAGATTCGTCGCACTTGTCGGGCACAACCCCACACAGGATTAGCCGGAAGCGGCAAATCAGGTCGAAAGGTTGAATAAGTCAGGTAGAGTTAAGATCTGCTCAGCGTGATTGAAAGCTCTTAATTTGCAGTCTTACGAAGGCAAATGAAATAAGTGCCCGTAGCTCAGCTGGATAGAGCATCCGCCTTCTAAGCGGATGGTCGCAGGTTCGAGTCCTGCCGGGTGCGCCATTAGGCAGCTTTGGCACAAGTAGCATTCAAGTTGAATGCGTCGGTTACAACGCAATATGGTGGGCGTAGCTCAGTTGGTAGAGCACGGGATTGTGACTCCCGTTGTCGAGGGTTCGATCCCCTTCGTCCACCCCATATTCGAAAAGGCGCCAGATTCATAATCTGGCGCCTTTGCTTTAAGCGCTTTAAAACGCGGATGTGGTGGAATTGGTAGACACACTGGATTTAGGTTCCAGCGCCGAAAGGTGTGAGAGTTCGAGTCTCTCCGTCCGCACCAGTTACAGGTCTCGCAACACCTCGGGTGTTGAGGGATGAAAGAAGGCCGCCTTGTGCGGCTTTTTTTGTTTCAGCGTACTGCTTTTTAACGCGGTGCGAGCTTGATGGGTCCAGGACACGGGGCTCGTCCGGTGTGCTTCCAGGGACTGGATCATGTTTCGGTCGTCCTTTTGCTTCCTTTATATAGGGGCGTATCAGGTGCGTTCCAGACACCTCGCGCGGGCTGAAACATTCGTCTGCGATTCCCGGGCTGCATGCCACTTTATTTACCCTTGTTCAGTAGGGTGACTTCTTGAGTTTGACCCACTAGAATGCTTGCCCTTGATTCTGGGGTCGGAAACGGCCGGCTAACGTCTGTGCAACGAGGAATATCCATGCAAGTTTCTGTTGAAAACACTTCCGCTCTCGAGCGCCGCATGACCATTGGCGTGCCCGCTGAGCGCATCGAGACTGAAGTCAACAAGCGTCTGCAGCAGACCGCACGTAAAGCCAAGATCCCGGGCTTCCGCCCAGGCAAAGTGCCTATGAGCGTGATCCGCCAGCGTTACGAAGACGGTGCTCGTCAAGACGCACTGGGCGACCTGATCCAGGCGACCTTCTACGAAGCCGTCGTCGAGCAAAAGCTGAACCCGGCTGGCGCACCTTCCGTCGAGCCGAAAACCTTCGAAAAGGGCAAGGACCTCGAATACATCGCTACTTTCGAAGTGTTCCCTGAATTCACCGTTGCCGGTTTCGACTCCATTTCCGTCGAGCGTCTGTCGGCTGACGTCGCTGATTCCGATCTGGACAACATGCTGGAAATCCTGCGCAAGCAGAATGTCAGCTTCGAAGTAGCCGACCGCGCTGCGCAAAACGAAGACCAGCTGAACATCGACTTCGTTGGCAAGATCGACGGTGAAGCGTTCGCTGGCGGTTCGGCCACCGGTACTCAGCTGGTGCTGGGTTCGGGTCGCATGATCCCGGGTTTCGAAGACGGTCTGGTTGGCGCTAAAGCCGGCGAAGAGCGCGTTCTGAACCTGACCTTCCCAGAGGATTATCAGAATCTGGAGCTGGCTGGCAAAACCGCCGAGTTCACCGTCACTGTCAACACTGTGTCGGCACCGACCCTGCCTGAGCTGAACGAAACGTTCTTCAAGCAGTTCGGCATCAAGGAAACCAACATCGAAGGCTTCCGCACCGAAGTTCGCAAGAACATGGAGCGCGAGCTGCGTCAGGCCATCAAGTCCAAGGTCAAGAATCAGGTAATGGACGGTCTGCTGGCCGCCAACCCGATCGAAGTGCCTAAAGCGCTGCTGGAAAACGAAGTGAACCGCCTGCGCGTCCAGGCTGTTCAGCAGTTCGGCGGCAACATCAAGCCTGACCAACTGCCGGCAGAGCTGTTCGAAGAGCAGGCCAAGCGCCGCGTTGAACTGGGTCTGATCGTGGCTGAAGTCGTCAAGCAGTTCGACCTCAAGCCTGACGACACCCGCGTTCGCGAGCTGATTCAGGAAATGGCTTCCGCTTACCAGGAGCCAGAGCAGGTTGTGGCCTGGTACTACAAGAACGAACAGCAAATGAACGAAGTTCGTTCGGTTGTGCTGGAAGAACAAGTTGTGGATACTGTTTTGCAGAAAGCGAGCGTGACCGATAAAGCGGTCTCGTACGAAGAGGCAGTCAAGCCGGTTGAAGCTCCACAAGCCGACTGATTTCCTTCTCTCGTTCGAAAACACCATAAGCCAGCCTTCGCGCTGGCTTATGCGTATTCAAGACATGACTATTTGGGAGTGAATGCGAGACATGTCCCGCAATTCTTATATTCAGCAGAACTCTGACATCCAGGCCGCTGGCGGCCTGGTCCCGATGGTTATCGAGCAGTCCGCCCGTGGCGAGCGCGCCTATGACATCTACTCCCGCCTGCTCAAGGAACGCGTCATCTTCCTGGTCGGTCCGGTTGAAGACTACATGGCCAACCTCATCTCGGCGCAGCTGCTGTTCCTTGAAGCGGAAAACCCGGACAAGGACATCCATCTTTACATCAACTCCCCAGGCGGTTCGGTGACTGCGGGCATGGCGATCTACGACACCATGCAGTTCATCAAGCCTGACGTTTCCACGACCGTCATGGGCCAGGCCTGCAGCATGGGCGCTTTCCTGTTGGCCGGTGGCGCCAAGGGCAAGCGTTTCGCACTGCCGAACTCCCGGGTCATGATTCACCAGCCGTTGGGCGGTTTTCAGGGCCAGGCGTCGGACATCGACATCCACGCACGGGAAATCCTGTTCATCCGTCAACGTCTGAACGAACTGCTGGCGCACCACACCGGCCAGTCGCTCGAAACGATCGAACGCGACACCAACCGCGACAATTTCATGAGCGCAGAACGCGCTGCCGAATACGGTCTGGTGGACTCGGTCATCGATCGGCGTCAAATGACCAAATGACTGCGTGAAGGGCAATGATCCCGGGCGGTCAGTACTTCCGTGCCGCCTGCGGACTTGAAAAATCGAGCAATTGCCTTCATCTTGTGTTGCAAGCCTACCGGATTGGATCGATCGAATGACTGACACCCGCAACGGCGAGGACAACGGCAAACTGCTTTATTGCTCCTTCTGCGGCAAAAGCCAGCATGAAGTGCGCAAGTTGATTGCCGGCCCCTCGGTATTTGTTTGTGACGAGTGCGTCGACCTGTGCAACGACATCATCCGCGAGGAGGTGCAGGAAGCACAGGCCGAAAGCAGCGCGCATAAATTGCCATCGCCTAAAGAAATCAGCGGCATCCTTGACCAGTACGTCATTGGTCAGGAGCGTGCCAAAAAGGTTCTCGCAGTAGCGGTGTACAACCACTACAAGCGACTGAACCAGCGCGACAAGAAAAACGACGACGTTGAATTGGGCAAGAGCAACATCCTGCTGATCGGCCCGACGGGCTCCGGCAAGACCCTGCTGGCGGAAACGCTGGCTCGTTTGCTCAACGTTCCTTTCACCATCGCCGACGCCACCACCCTGACCGAAGCTGGTTATGTGGGTGAGGACGTCGAGAACATCATTCAGAAGCTGTTGCAGAAGTGCGATTACGATGTCGAGAAGGCCCAGATGGGTATCGTCTACATCGACGAGATCGACAAGATTTCGCGCAAGTCCGACAACCCTTCCATCACCCGTGATGTGTCGGGCGAGGGCGTGCAGCAGGCCTTGCTGAAGCTGATTGAAGGCACCGTGGCTTCCGTTCCGCCTCAAGGTGGTCGCAAGCACCCACAGCAGGAGTTCCTGCAGGTGGACACGCGCAATATCCTCTTCATCTGCGGCGGTGCGTTCTCTGGCCTGGAAAAAGTCATCCAGAATCGCTCCACCAAAGGCGGCATCGGCTTCAACGCCGAAGTGCGCAGCAAGGAAGAGGGCAAGAAGGTCGGCGAATCCCTGCGTGAAGTCGAGCCTGACGATCTGGTCAAGTTCGGTCTGATCCCGGAGTTCGTGGGTCGTCTGCCTGTACTGGCGACGCTGGACGAACTGGACGAAGCTGCGCTGATGCAGATTCTGACCGAACCGAAGAACGCGCTGACCAAGCAATACGGCAAATTGTTCGAAATGGAAGGCGTGGACCTCGAGTTCCGCCCGGATGCGTTGAAATCGGTTGCCCGTCGTGCGCTTGAGCGCAAGACCGGTGCTCGCGGTCTGCGCTCCATCCTCGAGGGCGTTCTGCTCGACACCATGTACGAGATCCCGTCGCAATCCGACGTGAGCAAGGTGGTGATCGATGAGAGCGTGATCGAGGGCACCTCCAAGCCGCTGTTGATTTATGAAAACAGCGAGCCACCTGCCAAGGCGGCACCGGACGCGTAGCCTGCTGGCAACGCACCGGGCGACTGGAAACGAAAAGGGCCCTCGGGCCCTTTTCGCGTTTCCCTCAAGTCCGGCCCGCGTTTCAGGGTCCTTTCGCTTTAACTCAAAGCGGCGCTTGTTTTTTTAAGGTTCAACCCCCATCTTGATTTTCAGCTTATTTATATCTGTCCATGGCCTGAAGGCCGCCGTAGAGGCGAAATCATGAAGACGACCATTGAACTGCCTCTCTTGCCACTGCGCGATGTTGTGGTTTACCCGCATATGGTTATCCCGCTGTTCGTGGGGCGCGAGAAGTCGATCGAGGCCCTTGAAGCGGCCATGACCGGCGACAAGCAAATCCTGCTGCTGGCGCAACGGAACCCGGCCGACGACGATCCCGGTGAAGACGCGCTGTACAACGTTGGCACCGTCGCCACCGTGCTGCAGCTGCTGAAGCTGCCGGATGGCACTGTGAAGGTTTTGGTTGAAGGCGAGCAGCGTGGCTCGGTCGAGCGCTTCATCGAGGTCGACGGCCATTGCCGCGCCGAAGTCGCGCTGATCGATGAAGTGGACGCGCCGGATCGTGAATCCGAGGTCTTCGTCCGCAGCCTGCTGGCTCAGTTCGAACAGTACGTCCAACTGGGCAAAAAAGTCCCGGCGGAAGTGCTTTCCTCCCTCAACAGCATCGATGAGCCGGGTCGTCTGGTCGACACCATGGCTGCCCACATGGCGCTGAAGATCGAACAGAAGCAGGAAATTCTCGAGATCATTGACCTGTCGGCCCGTGTCGAACACGTGCTGGCGTTGCTGGATGCCGAAATTGACTTGCTGCAGGTCGAGAAGCGCATCCGCGGTCGCGTGAAAAAACAGATGGAGCGCAGTCAGCGCGAGTACTACCTGAATGAGCAGATGAAGGCCATTCAGAAGGAGCTCGGCGACAGCGAAGAGGGCCACAACGAAATCGAAGAGCTGAAAAAGCGCATCGATGCCGCCGGTCTGCCCAAAGACGCGATGACCAAAGCGACCGCCGAGCTCAACAAGCTCAAGCAGATGTCGCCGATGTCCGCCGAGGCCACTGTCGTTCGTTCCTACATCGACTGGCTCGTCCAGGTGCCGTGGAAGGCTCAGAGCAAGGTCCGTCTGGACCTCGCCCGCGCCGAGGACATTCTCGACGCCGACCACTACGGCCTGGACGAAGTCAAAGAGCGCATCCTCGAATACCTCGCCGTGCAAAAGCGCGTGAAGAAGATTCGCGGTCCGGTGTTGTGCCTGGTCGGGCCTCCTGGCGTGGGTAAAACCTCGCTAGCCGAGTCGATCGCCCACGCCACCAACCGCAAGTTCGTCCGTATGGCGCTGGGCGGCGTGCGCGATGAAGCTGAAATTCGCGGCCACCGTCGCACCTACATCGGTTCCATGCCTGGTCGTCTGATCCAGAAAATGACCAAGGTTGGTGTGCGCAACCCGCTGTTCCTGCTCGATGAAATCGACAAGATGGGCAGTGACATGCGCGGTGACCCGGCGTCGGCATTGCTGGAAGTGCTCGACCCCGAGCAAAACCACAACTTCAACGACCATTACCTGGAAGTCGACTACGACCTGTCCGACGTAATGTTCCTGTGCACCGCCAACTCGATGAACATTCCACCGGCGCTTCTTGACCGTATGGAAGTGATTCGTCTGCCCGGCTACACCGAAGACGAGAAGATCAACATCGCCACCAAGTACCTCTCGCCCAAGCAGATCGCTGCCAACGGCTTGAAGAAAGGCGAGGTCGAGTTCGAAGTCGAGGCGATTCGCGACATCATCCGTTACTACACCCGTGAAGCGGGCGTACGTAGCCTCGAGCGTCAGATCGCCAAGGTGTGCCGTAAAGCGGTCAAGGAACACGCCCACGAGAAGCGTTTCTCCGTGACCGTGACCGCGGACATGCTCGAGAACTTCCTGGGTGTGCGCAAATTCCGTTATGGCCTCGCCGAGCAGCAGGATCAGGTCGGTCAGGTGACCGGCCTGGCGTGGACGCAGGTGGGTGGCGAGCTGCTGACCATCGAAGCGGCGGTCGTTCCGGGCAAGGGTCAACTGATCAAGACCGGTTCGCTGGGCGATGTGATGGTCGAGTCGATCACTGCCGCGCTGACCGTTGTGCGCAGCCGTGCGAAGAGCCTGGGCATCCCTCTGGACTTCCACGAGAAGCGCGACACGCACATCCATATGCCGGAAGGTGCGACGCCAAAAGATGGCCCGAGCGCAGGCGTAGGCATGTGCACGGCGCTGGTGTCCGCCCTGACCGGGATTCCGGTTCGTGCCGACGTGGCCATGACGGGTGAAATCACCCTCCGTGGACAGGTGCTGGCAATCGGCGGTCTCAAGGAGAAATTGCTGGCTGCTCACCGTGGTGGCATCAAGACAGTGATCATCCCCGAGGAGAACGTTCGCGATCTGAAGGAGATCCCTGACAACATCAAGGCCGACCTGCAGATCAAACCGGTTAAATGGATTGACGAGGTCTTGCAAATTGCGCTGCAATACGCGCCAGAGCCCTTGCCGGACGTGGCTCCCGAGATGGTTGCCAAGGATGAAAAGCGCGAGTCTGACGCCAAGGAGAGGATCAGCACGCATTAGTCTGGGAGGCCTTCCTTGACAGGTTTTTGGAGCCCTTGCTATAAAGCGGCTCTTCAAGCCTGTTCAGGCCGCTCAGTGTTCGTTTGGTTACACCAAAAAAACTTAGAAATACTCAAATACATAAGGGGACTTAGAGTGAACAAGTCGGAACTGATTGATGCCATCGCCGCATCCGCTGACATCCCGAAAGCTGCTGCCGGCCGTGCGCTGGACGCTGTAATCGAATCCGTCACTGGCGCTCTCAAGGGTGGCGACTCTGTTGTACTGGTAGGCTTCGGCACGTTCTCTGTCACTGATCGTCCTGCCCGTACCGGCCGTAACCCTCAGACCGGTAAAACCCTGGAAATTCCAGCGGCCAAGAAACCAGGTTTCAAAGCCGGTAAAGCTCTGAAAGAAGCCGTCAACTAAGTTTCTTTCTACTTTGCCCGCCCAGGACAGCGTTATCTCTGTTCAGGGCGTGAAGCGGCAAGTGCGGTTGGTCAAGCGCTGGACTGTCACTCGGGGAACGCACATCGAACCCCGTCCGCTTTGCAAGTTACGAGAAGGCGCATCCTCCGATGCGCCTTTCTTCTATCCGGATTCAACCCACGCTCCGCGTTACCGTGTGCAGCAGCCTGGTGAGTCGAGTACAACCCTCTGGGGGATACATGCTGCAGAATATCAGGGACAATTCACAGGGCTGGATTGCCAAAACCATCATCGGGGTCATCATCGCTCTGATGGCCCTGACCGGGTTCGATGCCATCTTCCGCGCAACCAGCCACTCGCAGGATGCTGCGAAGGTGAATGGCGAAGAAATCACCCAGGCTGAACTGGGTCAAGCGGTTGAAATGCAACGCCGTCAGCTGATGCAACAGCTGGGCAAGGATTTCGATCCTGCGATGCTCAACGAAAAGATGTTGCGTGACTCGGCCCTCAAGGGCTTGATCGACCGCAAGCTGCTGTTGCAGGGCGCCGCCGATTCCAAGTTCGGTTTCTCCGAAGCTGCGCTGGACCAGCAGATGCTGCTGACCCCTGAATTTCAGGTCGACGGTAAATTCAGTGCTGATCGCTTCGATCAGGTCATTCGCCAGCTCGGCTATTCCCGTCTGCAGTTCCGCCAGATCCTGGGCCAGGAAATGCTGATCGGCCAGATTCGTGCCGGTATCGGCGGCAGTGCATTCGTCACTGACGCCCAAGTCGACGCATTCGCCCGTTTGGAAAAACAGACCCGGGATTTCGCGACGCTGACCCTGCCGGCCGATCCGTCGAGCGTGAAAGTCACCGACGACGAGATCAAGGCGCACTACGATCAGCACGCCAAAGAGTTTCTGAGTCCTGAGCAAGTGGTCCTCGACTACATCGAACTGAAGAAGTCCTCCTTCTTCGACAAAGTGTCGGTGAAGGACGAAGACCTGCAGGCGGCGTATCAGAAAGAGATCGCCAACTTGGCCGAGCAGCGCCGTGCGGCCCACATCCTGATCGAAGTCAACGACAAGACCACAGACGCTCAGGCGAAAGCCAAGATTGAGGAAATCCAGCAGCGTGTGGCCAAGGGCGAAGATTTCGCTGCGCTGGCCAAGGAGTTCTCCCAGGATCCGGGCTCGTCGACCAAGGGCGGTGACTTGGGCTACGCCGGCAAGGGGGTCTATGACCCGGCCTTCGAAGACGCGCTGTACGCGCTGAACAAGGATCAGGTGTCCGCACCTGTTCGCAGTCAGTTCGGCTGGCACTTGATCAAGCTGCTGGGCGTTGAAGCACCGTCGGTGCCGACGTTCGCCAGCCTGAAAGACAAGCTGACCCACGACCTGAAGTCTCAGCAGGTCGAGCAGAAGTTCGTCGATGCGAGCAAGAAACTGGAAGACGCGGCGTTCGAGGCGTCGGATCTGTCGCAGCCTGCTCAGGATCTGGGACTGAAAGTGCAGACCACTGCGCCGTTCGGTCGCGAGGGTGGCGAAGGCGTTGCAGCCAACCGTGCGGTGATTCAGGCGGCTTTCAGCCCGGAAGTGATGGAAGAGGGTTCTAACAGTTCCGCGCTGGAGCTGGATCCCGAGACCGTGGTGGTGGTGCATGTCAAAGAGCACCGTCAGCCTGAGCAGTTGCCGTTGGAAGCGGTATCGGCGCCGATTCGTGCGCAACTGGCGAAGGAACATGCCAGCGATGCGGTGAAGACCAAGGGCGAGGCGCTGCTCGGAGGCCTGCGTGACGGTAAAGTGCCGTATGCGGCGACCAAGCAGGAAGGTCAGAGCTGGAAGGTCGTGGAAGCGGCCTCACGCAGCCAGGAGGGTGTCGATCCTCAGGTGCTGCAGGCTGTATTCCGTATGCCGAAGCCGGAAGGCAAGGACAAGCCGGTTTATGGCAGCCTGACGGCGGCGGATGGCAGCTTTGTGATTGTGCGTCTGAATGGCGTGAATCAGGCGGCGCCGGCGTCGGATGAGGAGAAGAGCCAGTACCGTCGTTTCCTGTCGTCCCGTGAGGGTCAGCAGGATTTCGCGGCCTACCGTAAGCAGTTGGAAGCAGCGGCGAAGATCGAGAAGTATTGATCGACGCAGGAAGCTGTTAACAGAAAGCCCCGACTCGCGAGAGTCGGGGCTTTTTTGTGTCTTGTGAAAGGGTGTGAAAGGGGACTTGTGAAAGGGGACTGATTTATTTACAACGCTTCACCGTAAATTAATCTGTCCCCGGGTTTGCGGCGCGGCTGACTGTACCAAGATCAAGAGCGTCTGCCTCACGGCAGACATTTCGCCTTCGGCGAGTTACTTGGAAAAGCACCCCAAGTAACCAAGGGTGCCTGCTCCTGGTTAGGCCCTTCCTTCGTCAGGGTTCCTTCACTCCGGTCTCGCTCCGTGGGCCCGCGCCGAACGGACATCCATGTCCTGACGGCGCTCTCGCCGCATCCATGCGGCTCGGCCCACTCCGCGAGACCTGCGTTCAGCCTGCACCCAAGTCGCGTTCTGCGGTGTCTGAGCTTTGTGTGTATGAAGATCAAAAGCAGAGCTAAAGCAGATCAACAGCTTCCGGGCTAAAGCCGGTCCTACAGTCGGCGCCAGTCCCACTGGATGCATGCGATTTCTTGGTAGGACCGGCTTTAGCCGGGAAGCTTTTGCTGTTGATCTTGATCTTATACGCGGTAGCCCGGACACCCCGGAACCCGACGAAGTCGGGCCAAACCGGGAGCAGGCACTTTTTGTGAAAGGGTGTGAAAGGGGACTGATTTATTTACAACGTGTGAAAGGGGACTGATTTATTTACAACGCTTCACCGTAAATTAATCTGTCCCCGGGTCTGCGGCGCGGCTGACTGTACCAAGATCAAGAGCGTCTGCCTCACGGCAGACATTTCGCCTTCGGCGAGTTACTTGGAAAAGCACCCCAAGTAACCAAGGGTGCCTGCTCCTGGTTAGGCCCTTCCTTCGTCAGGGTTCCTTCACTCCGGTCTCGCTCCGTGGGCCCGCCGCCATCCGCCATCCATGGCGGGGGGGCGGCTCTCGCCGCATCCATGCGGCTCGGCCCACTGCGCGAAACCTGCGTTCAGCCTGCACCCAAGTCGCGTTCTGCGGTGTCTGAGCTTTCTGTGTTCAAAGATCAAAAGCAGGTCAACAGCTTCCCGGCTGAAGCCGGTCCTACTGTGGGTCCGCGGTGCTTTAAGTGGGACCGGCTTTAGCCGGGAAGCTGTTGCTGTTGATCTAGATCTTGATCTTCAAGCACATAACGCCCAGACGACACCTATCGCGACTTGGGTGCAGGCCGAACGCAGACGACGCGCAGTGGGCCGAGCGGCATGGATGCCGCGAGAGCGCCGCTAGGACATGGATGTCCGTTCGGCGCGGGCCCACGGAGCGGCGTCGGAGTGAGGGAATTCCGACGTAGGAGGAACCTAGCCAGGAGCAAGCACCCTTGGTTACTTGGGGTGCTTTTCCAAGTAACTCGCCGAAGGCGAAACAGTTCTGCCTCTGGCAGAACCCTGTCAGCGCCACCCGCGGCCTGGAATTATCACGCTACTCCAGGGCCGATCTCACCAAAGAAACCCAAGGCGAAAAAAAAGGGCAGATCATCCAGCCACAGGGCCGTCTGATCCACCGCTTTCGCCAGCTAGCCGGCGCTTACAGGTCGTGCGCCAGGCTTCAGAGCGTCATCACTCTGAAAAGGGGCAAGCAACCCTCAACCTTCCAGATCACCCATCGCCGTGGTATTGAAACCACCGTCGACGTACATGATCTCGCCACTGACACCGGACGCCAGGTCAGAGCACAAGAAAGCACCAGCGTTACCCACTTCTTCAATGGTCACGTTGCGACGCAATGGAGTCTGCGCCTCGTTGGCCGCCAGCATCTTGCGGAAGTTGGAGATACCCGAAGCGGCGAGGGTACGGATCGGGCCAGCCGATACCGCGTTGACACGGGTACCGTCCGGGCCGAGGCTGCGGGCCAGGTAACGGACGCCGGCTTCAAGGCTGGCCTTGGCCATGCCCATCACGTTGTAGTTCGGCATGGTGCGCTCGGCACCCAGGTACGACAGGGTCAGCAGGCTGCCGTTGCGGCCCTTCATCAGGTCGCGGCCGGCTTTGGCCAGGGCCACGAAGCTGTAGGCGCTGATGTCGTGAGCGATACGGAAACCTTCACGTGTGGTGGCTTGGGTGAAATCACCGTCCAGCTGGTCGCCCGGCGCGAAGCCAACGGAGTGCACGATGCAGTCCAGGCCGTCCCACTTTTTGCTCAGTTCTTCGAAGACCTTGGCGATTTCTTCATCGCTGGCGACGTCGCAAGGGAAGCACAGGTCGGCGTTCGAACCCCAACCCTCGGCGAATTCCTCGACGCGCTTCTTGAGTTTTTCGTTCTGATAGGTGAAAGCAAGCTCAGCGCCTTCACGGTGCATGGCGGCAGCGATACCGGATGCGATGGACAATTTGCTGGCGACACCGACGATCAGGACGCGCTTACCGGCGAGAAAACCCATTGTTTTGTTCCTCTTCAGGTTAATCGACAGCTGCCGGCGCCAAGAAGGCGGCCTCCAGCAGCTGCTGTGTATAAGGATGTTGCGGTGCGGCGAAGATGTCTTCTGCCACACCCTGTTCGACCACTTGGCCTTGCTTGACCACCATCAGTTGGTGGCTTAACGCCTTGACCACCGCCAAGTCATGGCTGATGAACAAATACGTCAGGTTGTACTTGGTTTGCAGGGAGCGTAACAGCTCCACCACTTGACGCTGAACGGTGCGGTCGAGGGCCGATGTCGGCTCGTCCAGCAAAATCAGCGCCGGTTTTAACACTAATGCCCGGGCAATGGCGATCCTTTGCCGCTGTCCCCCTGAAAACTCGTGGGGGTAGCGGTGCCGGGTGGCCGGATCCAGGCCCACTTCCTTGAGCGCTTCAACCACGGCGGCTTCCTGTTCCACCGGGGTTCCCATCTTATGAATCCGCAGGCCTTCGCCGACGATATCGCACACCGACATGCGCGGGCTGAGGCTGCCGAACGGGTCCTGAAACACCACCTGCATCTGCCGCCGCAGCGGTCTGACCTGATGCTGATTCATCCCGCTAAGCGATTGCCCGTGAAAGCGTATCTCGCCTTCGCTGCGAATCAACCGAAGGATCGCCAGGCCCAGCGTCGATTTGCCCGAGCCGCTCTCGCCGACAATCCCCAGCGTCTGGCCCTTGGGCAGACTGAAATGGATGCCGTCGACCGCCTTGACGTGATCCACCGTGCGCTTGAACACGCCTTTCTTGATCGGAAACCAGACCCTCAGGTCTTCAACTTCCAGCATCGGCGCGCCCGGCGGGTTGTTCGCCGGCCCGCCCTTGGGCTCGGCGCTGAGCAGTTCACGGGTGTACGGATGCTGCGGCGCGCGAAACAGCTCTTCGCACGATGCCTGTTCGACGATGCAACCGCGCTGCATGACACATACTCGGTTGGCAATTTGCCTGACGACGTTCAAATCATGGCTGATCAGCAGCAAGGCCATGCCCAGCCGGGCCTGCAATTCCTTGAGCAGCTCGAGGATTTTCAGCTGCACCGTGACGTCCAGCGCGGTGGTCGGCTCATCGGCGATCAGCAGCTCGGGCTCGTTGGCCAGGGCCATGGCAATCATCACCCGCTGACGCTGTCCGCCGGACAGCTCGTGGGGCAGAGCCTTCAAGCGCTTGGCCGGTTCCGGAATGCCCACCAGATCCAGCAGCTCTAGCGTGCGCCGCGTCGCGGCCTTGCCGGTCAGGCCCTTGTGCAGGCCGAGCACTTCGTTGATCTGCTTTTCGATGGACTGCAGCGGGTTCAGCGACGTCATCGGCTCCTGGAAGATCATCGCGATGCGGTTGCCGCGAATACCGCGCAGGCGCTTCTCACTGACTGTCAGCAGGTCATCACCGGCGTAGCGAATCGTCCCGGTCGGATGACGCGCGAGCGGGTAGGGCAGCAGCCGCAGGATCGAGTGTGCGGTGACTGACTTGCCCGATCCGCTTTCTCCGACCAGCGCCAGGGTTTCGCCCTTGCGGATGTCGAAGCTGATGCCCTCGACCACCCGCTGGACGTTGGTGCCGTTCACGAATTCGACGGAGAGGTCGCGGATTTCGACCAGATTGTCCTGATTCATCTCATTTCCTCGGGTCGAATGCGTCGCGGGCGGATTCGCCGATGAACACCAGCAGGCTCAACATGATCGCCAGCACGGCGAAGGCACTGATGCCCAGCCACGGCGCCTGCAGGTTGGATTTACCTTGCGCCACCAGTTCGCCCAAGGAAGGCGAGCCAGCCGGCAGGCCGAAGCCGAGGAAATCCAGCGCGGTCAGCGTGCCGATCGCGCCGGTGAGGATGAACGGCATGAAGGTCATGGTTGAGACCATCGCGTTGGGCAGGATGTGGCGGAACATGATCGCGCCGTTTTCCATGCCCAGCGCCCGGGCGGCGCGCACGTATTCCAGGTTGCGGCCACGCAGGAACTCGGCGCGCACCACGTCCACCAGGCTCATCCACGAGAACAGCAGCATGATGCCCAGCAGCCACCAGAAGTTGGGCTGCACGAAGCTGGCGAGGATGATCAACAGGTACAGCACCGGCAGCCCGGACCAGATTTCCAGAAAGCGCTGGCCGATCAGATCGACCCAGCCGCCGTAGAAACCCTGCAGCGCCCCGGCGATCACGCCGATGATGGAGCTCAGGATCGTCAGCGTCAGGGCGAACAGCACCGACACGCGGAAGCCATAGATCACCCGCGCCAATACGTCGCGGCCCTGATCGTCGGTGCCCAGCAGGTTGTCCCGCGAGGGCGGGGCAGGGGCCGGGACTTTCAGGTCGTAGTTGATGCTCTGGTAGCTGAACGGGATCGGCGCCCACAGCGTCCAGCCGTCTTTGGCCGTCAGCAGCTCTTTGATGTACGGGCTCTTGTAGTTGGCTTCCAGCGGGAATTCACCGCCGAAGGTGGTTTCCGGGTAGCGCTTGAACACCGGGAAGTACCACTCGCCGTCGTAGCGCACCGCCAGGGGTTTGTCGTTGGCGATGAGCTCGGCGCCGAGGCTGGCGCCGAACAGGATCAGAAACAGCCACAACGACCACCAGCCACGCTTGTTGGCCTTGAAGCGTTCGAAACGGCGTCGATTGAGGGGGGACAACGTCATATCAATGATCCCTGCGGTCGAAGTCGATGCGTGGGTCGACCAGCGTGTAGGTCAGGTCGCCAATCAGTTTCACCACCAGCCCCAGCAGGGTGAAGATGAACAGCGTGCCGAACACCACCGGGTAATCACGGTTGATCGCGGCTTCGAAGCTCATTAGGCCAAGGCCGTCGAGGGAGAAGATCACTTCCACCAGCAGGGAGCCGGTGAAGAAGATGCCAATGAACGCCGACGGGAAACCGGCGATCACCAGCAGCATGGCGTTGCGGAACACGTGGCCGTAGAGCACCCGGCGCTGGGTCAGGCCCTTGGCCTTGGCCGTGATCACGTACTGCTTGCCAATCTCGTCGAGAAAGCTGTTTTTCGTCAGCAGGGTCATGGTGGCGAAGTTGCCGATGACCAGCGCGGTGATCGGCAGCACCAGGTGCCAGAAGTAATCGCCCACTTTGCCCAGCCAGCTCATCTCATCGAAGTTGCTCGACGTCAGCCCGCGCAACGGGAACCAGTCGAAGTAACTGCCGCCGGCGAACACCACGATCAGCAGGATGGCAAACAGGAACGCCGGAATGGCGTAGCCGACGATGATCGCCGAGCTGGTCCACACGTCGAAATGGCTGCCATGGCGCGTGGCTTTGGCGATCCCCAGGGGGATCGACACCAGGTACATGATCAGCGTGCTCCACAGCCCGAGGGAGATCGACACCGGCATCTTCTCGACGATCAGGTCGATGACCTTGGCGTCGCGGAAGAAACTGTCGCCGAAATCCAGATGTGCGTAGTTCTTGACCATGATCCACAAGCGTTCCGGCGCCGATTTGTCGAAGCCGTACATGTGCTCGATTTCTTTGATCAGGCTCGGGTCCAGGCCCTGTGCGCCGCGATAGTTCGAGCCGGCCACCGAGACTTCAGCGCCGCCACCGGCGATGCGGCTGGTGGCGCCTTCGAAGCCTTCGAGCTTGGCGATCATCTGCTCCACCGGGCCGCCCGGCGCGGCCTGGATGATGACGAAGTTGATCAGCAGAATGCCGAACAGGGTCGGGATGATCAGCAGCAGACGCCGCAGAATGTAGGCCAGCATGCTATTGCTCCGTGCCTTTGGCTGACTCGGCGTCGGCCGGCATCTGATCTGGCGCGGCCTGCACGGGAATCGCCGGCGTCGCGTCGGGTTTGACCCACCAGGTCACGGTGCCGATGTCGTAGAGCGGGGTTTTGCCCGGGTGGCCCAGGTGATCCCAGTACGCCACGCGCCAGGTCTTGATGTGCCAGTTCGGGATCACGTAGTAGCCCCACAGCAGCGCGCGGTCGAGGGCGCGGGTGTGGTCGATCAGGCTCTGGCGCGAGTCGGCGTTGATCAAGCCGCTCACCAGCGTGTCGATCGCCGGGTCTTTTAGGCCGATCACGTTGTAGCTGCCCGGCTTGTCGGCGGCGGAGGAATCCCAGTATTCGCGCTGCTCGTTACCCGGCGAACTGGATTGCGGGAAACTGCCGACGATCATGTCGTAGTCCCGTGAGCGGCGGCGGGTGATGTACTGGGAGACATCGACCCGGCGGATTTCCAGATCAATGCCGATGTCGGCCAGGTTGCGTTTGTACGGCAGCAGCACGCGCTCGAATTCGGTCTGGGCGAGCAGAAACTCGATGGTGACCGGCTTGCCGTCGGTGTCGACCATCTTGTCGCCGACGATCTTCCAGCCGGCGTCCTTGAGCAGCTGGAACGCCTTGCGCTGTTGCTCGCGGATGATGCCGCTGCCATCGGTGACCGGCAGCTTGAATGCCTCGGTGAACACCGATTCCGGCAGCTTGCCGCGCAGGGGCTCGAGGATCTTCAGCTCGGCAGGCGTCGGCAGGCCTTTGGCGCCCATGTCGGAATTGTCGAAATAGCTTTTGGTGCGGGTGTAGCTGCCGAAGAACAGCTGCTTGTTGGTCCACTCGAAGTCGAGCAACAGGCTGAGGGCCTGACGCACGCGCACGTCCTGGAACATCGGCTTGCGCAGATTGAAGATAAAGCCCTGCATGCCCTGGGGATTGCCGTTGGGGATTTCTTCCTTGATCAGACGGCCCTCTCTGACCGCCGGAACGTCGTAGGCCGTCGCCCAGTTCTTCGCCGCCATCTCCTGCCAGAAGTCGAAAGCACCGGCTTTTAAAGCTTCGAGGGCCACCGTGTTGTCGCGGTAGTAGTCGGTGGACAGCCGATCAAAGTTGTAGAAGCCCTTGTTGATTGGCAGGTCCTTGCCCCAGTAATCCTTGACCCGCTCGTAGCGCACCGAGCGTCCGGCTTTGACTTCGACCACCCTGTACGGCCCGCTGCCCAGCGGGATTTCCAGGTTGCCCTTGCTGAAGTCGCGGGTGGCCCACCAGTGCTTGGGCAGCACTGGCAGCTGGCCGAGGATCAGCGGCAGTTCGCGGTTGTCGTTGTGCTTGAACTTGAACAGCACCGTGGTCGGGTTTTCGGCGACGGCCTGATCAACGTCCGCGTAGTAACTGCGGTACAGCGGCGAGCCGTCCTTGATCAGGGTCTCGAAGCTGAACACCACGTCTTCGGCGCGGACCGGGTGGCCGTCATTGAATTTCGCTTCGGGACGCAGGTAGAAACGCACCCAGCTGTTGTCCGGGGCTTTTTCGATCTTGCCGGCGATCAGGCCATATTCGGTGAAAGGCTCGTCCAGGCCCTGGCGGGCAAGGGTGTCGTAGATCAGGCCGATGTCGTCGGCAGGCACGCCCTTGCTGATGAACGGGTTGAGGCTGTCGAAGCCGCCAAACCCGGCGCTGCGCAGAATCCCGCCTTTGGGCGCGTCCGGGTTCACGTAATCGAAATGCTTGAAGTCCGCGGGGTATTTCGGCGCTTCGTTGTACAGGGTGATGGCGTGTTGCGGAGCCGCCTGGGTTGCACAGGTTACGCCCAGCAGCAGCGGGGCCAGCACGAACGGGCTCAGAAACAGGCCGCCGGCGCGGGTCAGGGAGCGCAGGGCAGTCATTGGGTTTTCTCCGAAGGCTTGAGCCACCACGCACGCAGGCCCAGGGTATAGGGCGGGGTGGTGACCATGGCGAACCGGTTGCGGTACGCCAGACGGTGATTATTGAGGTACCAGTTGGGGATCATGTAGTGCTGCCACAGCAACACGCGATCCAGTGCACGGGTCGCCGCCACCTGATCATCCCGGGTCTTCGCGGCCAACAGCTGGTTGAGCAGGTTGTCGACCACCGGGTTGGCGACGCCGGCGTAGTTTTTGCTGCCTTTGATGGTGGCCTGGCTGGAATGGAAATACTGCCATTGCTCCAGCCCTGGGCTGAGGGTCTGGTTCAGGGTCATCAGAATCATGTCGAAATCGAACTGGTCCAGCCGCTGTTTGTACTGAGCGCGGTCAACGGTGCGCAGGTGCGCGTCGACGCCAATCCGCGTGAGGTCTTCGATGTAGGGCTGCAGGATTCGCTCCAGGTTGGGATTGACCAGAAGTATTTCGAAACGCAACGGCTGCCCGGCGCTGTTGGTCAAACCGCGCTCGGTGAATGTCCAGCCCGCGTCGGCCAGCAGCCCCAGCGCCTTGCGAATGGAATCCCGGGGCACGCCGCCGCCGTCGGTTTTCGACACCGCGAAGGGCTGGGTGAACAGCCTGGCCGGCAGCTGCTCGCGGTAGGGCGCGAGCATGAGGAACTCACGACCGGCGGGCAGTCCGCTGGAAGTGAATTCGCTGTTGGGGTAGTAGCTGGTCGAGCGCATATAGGCGTCGTTGAACAGCGTGCGGTTGGTCCACTCGAAGTTGAACATCAGCCCCAGGGCTTCGCGCACACGGATGTCGGCGAACGCGCCGCGACGGGTGTTCATGAACAGCCCTTGGGTCTGCGTGGGGATCTGGTGCGGGATCTGCGCCTTGATCACCTTGCCCTCGGTCACCGCCGGGAAGTCATAACCGGTGAGCCAGTTCTTCGCCTGATGCTCGATGTAGATGTCGAACTCGCCCGCCTTGAACGCTTCGAACGCTACGTCGGCGTCGCGGTAGAACTCCACTTCGACGCGGTTGAAGTTGTACTTGCCGCGGTTGACCGGCAGGTCCTTGCCCCAATAGTCCTTCACCCGCTCGAACACCAGGCTGCGCCCCGGCCGCACCTGGGTGATGCGATAGGGGCCGCTGCCCAACGGGGCCTCGAAGGAGGTGGCCTTGAAGTCGCGGTTCTTCCAGTAATGCTGCGGCAGAACCGGCAGTTCGCCGAGGCGCAGAATCAGTAATGGGTTGCCGGAACGCTTGAACACGAAACGAATGCGGTGGCGGTTGAGGATGTCCACGCGCTGCACTTCCTGCAAAGCCGTGCGGTACTGCGGGTGACCGTCCTTCAGTAACGTTCTATAGGAAAACGCCACGTCGTAGGCGGTAATCGGCTTGCCGTCGTGAAAGCGCGCTTCGGGGCGCAGGTTGAACACCACCCAGCTGCGGTCGTCGCTGTACTCGACGGTTTTGGCGATCAGGCCGTAACTGGAGGTGGGTTCATCGCCGGAGGGGTCGTACTGGCCGGTGCCGACCATCAGTGGTTCGTTCAGCTCGCTGACACCGTACTGGCCGAAGTTGGCCGTCGAAATCGGGCTGCTGCCCTTGAAGGTGTACGGGTTGAGGGTGTCGAACGTGCCGTTGGCCATGATTCGCAGGGTGCCAGCTTTCGGCGCCTCAGGATTGACCCAGTCGAAATGCGTGAAGCTGGCAGGGTACTTGAGGACGCCGAATTGTGCGTAACCATGGCTTTCGCTGATGGTCGCGGCGGCTGTCGTGCTCAAGACCAGGCTGAAAGTCAGCAGCAGGTGACGTATCAAGTCGGCGGTCGATCCAGGCAGCGGTCGGTCACAGTAACAGCTTGTATCGGCTGGAAAAAGGGCAGGGCGGAGGTGTCAGGCTGACGCAACATCTGTAGGAGCGTGGCTTGTCCCGCGATCTGCCGGGGACCGGCAGTAAATCCTGAGAGTGCGGTATGCCTGGCAGATCGTGAACAGAGGTTTTACGACGACTTTGTCGCCGATCGCGGGACAAGCCACGCTCCTACAAAGAGCATCGGCGTTGCCTGCGACTCATCAGTGCGGCAGGTACACCGTCAGTGTCTGCCCTGGCTTGAGGGCCTGGCCGCTGCGCGGATTCCAGCGCTTGAGGTGCTGCATTTCGACGTTGAAGCGCTTGGCGACGAGGTACATCGAATCGCCTTTCTGGATCTTGTACTGCATCGACTTCTTGCCGGCGTCTTCGCCCCTGGCGCTGTTGTCAGCCTTGGCCACGGCGCGTGAGCTGGCTTTCGCCGGTTTGCTGTTGTCCTGCATGACCAGCGTCTGGCCGACCTTGAGGTTCTGGCCGGACAGCTTGTTCCAGTGCTGTAAATCCTTGACGTCGACCTTGTTGATGCGCGCGATCTGCACCAGGTTGTCGCCCTTCTTCACCCTGTAGCTGCGGGTGCGCGCCGGCTTTTCGTCCACCTCGGCGACTTCTTCGAACACCGGCATCGCGTACTGCATGCCGGGCTGCACCGGAATCGTCAGCGCCTGTCCGCGTTTCACCTGATTGCCGGACAGCTTGTTGATGTCCTTGAGGGTGCTGGTCGACACCTTGTAGCGGCTGGCGATGCTGGCCAGGCTGTCGCCCGGACGCACGCGGTATTGCTGCCAGTCGACCAGCTCTTCAGGCTTCATGTTGGACAGGTTGGTGGTCAGCAACTGGGATTTCGACGTCGGCACCAGCAGGTGTTGGGGGCCGTCGATGGTCAGACGCTTCTTGAAGGCGGGGTTGAGCTGCACCAGCTCGTCTTCGTCGATGTTCGCCATGGCGGCGACTTTCGACAGGTCCATGCGCTGATTCAGCTCGACGACCTGGAAGTACGGCTTGTTGTCGATCGGGCTGAGGTTGACGCCGTAGGCATCTGGCGACATGACCACCTGGGACAGTGCCAGCAGCTTCGGCACGTAGTCGCGGGTTTCCTGGGGCAGCGGCAGGTTCCAGTAGTCGGTGGGCAGATTGAGCTTGTCGTTGCGTTCGATGGCGCGGCTGACCGTGCCTTCGCCAGCGTTGTAAGCCGCCAGTGCCAGCAGCCAGTCGCCGTTGAACATGTCGTGCAGCTTGGTCAGGTAGTCCAGCGCTGCCGTGGTGGACGCAGTGATGTCGCGGCGGCCGTCGTAGAAATTGGTCTGACGCAGGTTGAAGTAGCGGCCGGTGGACGGAATGAACTGCCAGATCCCCGCCGCATCGCTGCGCGACAAGGCCATCGGGTTGTACGCGCTCTCGATCACCGGCAGCAACGCCAGTTCGAGGGGCATGTTGCGCTCCTCCAGCCGCTCTACGATGTAGTGCATGTACAGGCTGCCGCGGTTACCGGCCGTCTCGAGGAACGACGGGTTGTTGGCGTACCAGAGGCGTTGCTGATCGATGCGTGGGTTGAGGTCGTTGCCGTCTTGCAGCTGAAAACCCTGACGCATGCGCTCCCACACATCATGGGGCGGGGCGAGGGGCACGGGTTTGCGTGCGATGTAAACAGGTTTTGGTTTGGTGCTGGCGACGGGATGGGCGGCGCTGGCGCCGTTCCCGGATTCGAGGCCGCCGGTGCTCTGGCAGCCTGCCAATGTCGCGCTCGCGACCACTGCGATTGCCTGGGCCAACCGAGTCAATGTGTCGGAATTAAAGGTTTTGCGTATAGATGACGACATTGGCTGGGGGATAGTTCCAGGCGAAAATTTCGGGCGATTCTAGAAAGTGACTGGTGAACGGTCAACCTTTCAGAATTTCCGTGCTGATTCGCAGCCTGTTTAGAACTTATCTTTCCATGCCCGCAACACGGCAAAGACCTCTGTGGCCGTCGCGTTATGGGTTCCGCTCCGTTCGTCTGCTTTTTGTTTCACGGAGATGACGGCGGCTCGCAGAAACGGATTGGTCTTGCGCTCCAGTGCCAGCGTCGACGGCACACTGATACGATTTTGTGCACGCCATTGCGTCACTTCTTCAAAACGCTGCAGCACGTCGGCGTTGTCCGGTTCAACCGCCACGGCGAAGCGCAAATTGCTCAAGGTGTACTCGTGGGCGCAGTAGACGAGGGTGCTGTCGGGCAGCTCGGCGAGTCGGCTCAGGGAATGATGCATCTGCTGCGGGGTGCCTTCGAACAAGCGGCCGCAACCGGCGGCGAACAGTGTGTCGCCGCAGAACAGCAGTGGCTGTTGTGCGTCGGCATGGTAAAAGGCGATGTGGCCCAGGGTGTGGCCGGGGACCGCATGGACGCTGAATGTCAGGCCGAGTACGGTGAGCTGATCGTTGTCGGACAGGGCCACGTCCCGCGCCGGAATCTTCTCATTGGCCGGGCCGTAGACCTTGGCGTCGGTGAGTGTTTTCAGTTGCGCGACGCCGCCGGTGTGGTCGGCGTGGTGATGGGTGATGAGAATGTCGGTCAGGCGCCAGTCCGGGTTGCGCTCAAGCCAGGCGATGACGGGGGCGGCATCACCCGGGTCAACCACGGCGCAGCGTTTGACGGCATTGTCTTGTAACAACCAGATGTAGTTATCGCTGAAAGCGGGCAGGGCATCGACCTGTATCATGGCGCGGTTCGCTTGGCTGGAAACATAGAGAAGCATCTTAGGGTCTGAACAGACTCGAGGCGAGTCTCTATCGCAATGACCCTCTCATGGAGACCGGAAATGACCGATGAAGCGTTCGCCCAGGCCGATCCCGAGTGGCTTGAGCTGATCAGCGCCGCCCGCGACTGGCTGTCCGGGCCCCTGGGGCAGTTGTTGCTGGAAGAAGAAAGCCGTGTGCTGGAGCAAGAGCTCGAGCGTTTTTTTGGCGGTTATCTGGTGCATTACGGCCCGTCGGCGCAAACCCCGCCGGCGGCGAAGCAAGTGCAGCGCAACGTGCGACTGGGCGCGCCGTTGCCGGGCGTCGAGATTGTCTGCGAAGAGCAGGCCTGGCCTTTGAGCGAGCACGCCGCGGATGTGGTGGTCATGCAGCACGGTCTGGATTTCTGTCTGTCGCCCCACGGCCTGTTGCGCGAAGCCGCCAGCAGCGTGCGTCCCGGCGGGCATCTGGTGATCGTCGGGATCAACCCCTGGAGCACCTGGGGCATCCGCCATTTCTTCGCCAATGATGCCCTGCGCAGGGCGCGCTGCATCTCGCCATCGCGGGTCGGCGACTGGCTTAACCTGCTGGGCTTCGCGCTGGAGAAACGCCGCTTCGGGTGCTATCGTCCGCCGCTCGCTTCGCCCAAGTGGCAGGCTCGTCTGGCCGGGCTCGAACGTCTCGGCGATGGCTGGCAAAGTCCCGGCGGCGGCTTCTATCTATTGATCGCGCGCAAGATGAGTGTAGGGCTGCGGCCCGTGCGCATGCCGCGCCGCGAGCCCATGGGCAAACTGCTGCCTCTGCCGATGGCCAAGGTCAATCGGCGCACGCCCGAGCCCTGATTCACCGGCTGACGCCACGCTTTCTCAATTTCTGGAAACATCGTAATGAGCGATACCGTAGAACTCTTCACCGATGGCGCCTGCAAGGGCAACCCGGGCCCCGGCGGCTGGGGCGCGTTGCTGGTGTGCAAAGGCGTCGAAAAAGAACTCTGGGGCGGTGAAGCCAACACCACCAACAACCGCATGGAGCTGCTGGGCGCCATTCGCGGTCTCGAAGAACTGAAGCGGCCGTGTGAAGTGATCCTGGTGACCGACTCGCAGTACGTGATGAAAGGCATCACCGAGTGGATGGTCAACTGGAAGAAGCGCGGCTGGAAAACGGCAGCGAAGGAACCGGTAAAAAACGCCGATCTGTGGAAGCAGCTGGACGAGCAGGTCGGCCGGCACAATGTGAGCTGGAAGTGGGTGCGCGGCCACATTGGCCATCCGGGTAACGAGCGCGCTGACCAGTTGGCGAACCGCGGCGTGGATGAAGTGCGCGGTATCAAGCACGGTTAGGTAGCATCGAGCGCTATTGCCTGCTCTCGGCTGGGCCCTTCCTTCGTCAGGATTACTTCACTCCGGTCTCGCTCCGTGGGCCTGCGCCGAACGGACATCCATGTCCTGACGGCGCTCTCGCCGCATCCATGCGGCTCGGCCCACTACGCAAGACCTGCGTTCAGCCTGCACCCAAGTCGCGTTTGGCGGTGACTGATCCTTTGGCGTATGAAGATCAAAAGCAAAACAAAAGCTTCCCGGCTGAAGCCGGTCCCACTGACCCACCGCGCACCCACTGTAGGACTGGCTTTAGCCGGGAAGAGGCCAGCATGACCGACATCAATGTCGTGGCAAACAATCCTTGTGTGCGGTCTGGCAAGGTTGCGCACATCGCAAAACCGCCATGCTAATATCCGCGCCTGAAGCTGAGGCGGTAGGCAATGACTGTACAAAACATCATCACTGAACGAAGGGTTGTCCTCGATACCGAGACCACCGGCATGCCCGTCACCGACGGCCACCGGGTCATCGAAATCGGCTGCGTCGAGCTGATTGGCCGGCGTCTGACCGGGCGGCATTTCCACGTTTACCTGCAACCGGACCGGGAGAGTGACGAGGGCGCCATTGGCGTTCACGGCATCACCGACCAGTTCCTGATCGGTAAACCGCGTTTCGCTGAAGTCGCCGACGAGTTCTTCGAGTTCGTCAAAGGCGCGCAGCTGATCATCCACAACGCGGCGTTCGACGTCGGCTTTCTGAACAACGAATTCGCCCTGATCGGCCAGCACGATCGCGCCAATCTCAGCAGTTACTGCACGATCCTCGACACCCTGGCCATGGCCCGCGAGCGTCATCCGGGCCAGCGCAACAGCCTTGATGCGCTGTGCAAACGCTACGACGTCGACAACTCCGGCCGTGAGCTTCACGGCGCATTGCTCGACTCCGAGATTCTCGCGGAAGTCTATCTGGCGATGACCGGTGGCCAGACGACCCTGTCGCTGGCCGGCAACAACGACGGAGAGGGCGGCGCCGATCGCCCATCGGAGATCCGCCGCATCGCCAACCGCACGCCCGGACGCATCATCGTCGCCAGCGAGGCCGAACTGGCGGAGCACGAAGCGCGGCTGGCCGTGATCGCCAAATCCGCCGGTGCCCCGGCCCTGTGGACCCAGTTGCTCGAAGCCCAGGCTCAGGCCGAAGCCTGACGATGGCAGCCCCGCTCTCGCCCAGCAAACACAGTAGGTGTGGGAGTGACCGGTGTGGCGCTGCGCCTTGCTCACGAAGACGGCATTTCAGGCGCCGCGGATGTACCGGACGCAAGGGCCTCTTCGCCAGCAAGCTCGCCCCCGCATTGGCAGATACATCTGTGGTTGTTTGACGAGAGAGGCCCATGGTGAACACGTCCAGCCCGACTTTCAGCATTCGTGTCGCTGACGAATGCTTCGAGGATTACATCCTCAACAGCGAGTTCACCTTCACCGTCACCGGCTATGCCCGGGTGCAGATCGGCGAGCCCGTGGCGCAGTGGCACGTCGATGCAGTCGAGCCTTACCTGAAAAACTACGGCATCGATTCCGAAGAGTTCTGCAATTATCGGGACGCCGCCGACGGCACGGTGCTGGTGGCCTGGCTCGATGAGCAGCCGGTCGGGCATGTGGTGGTCAGCGAGCACTGGAACGGTTTCGCTCACATCGACGAACTGGCGGTCGATACCGGGGCGCGACGCAATGGCGTGGCACAAAAGCTGCTGGACGTGGCGCAGTTCTGGAGCCGCAAGCGCGGGCTGCCGGGCATCACCCTGGAAACCCAGAACAACAATCTGGAGGCGTGCCGGTTATATGAGCGCTACGGGTTTGTGGTCGGCGGGGTCGATCATCTGCGCTATCGGGCGATAGAACCGTTGACGCAGGAGGCGGCGATTTTCTGGTATCTGTTGTTCGACGCGCCTGGCGTCGATTGAAGCGGCAAGCCCCTCTGACCTGACTCGTGGCCGCAGGATATGAGCGGCCTGAGTGGAAAGAGGCGGGCTTGCAGCGGTGTTTCAATGCTCTCGTATGAGCTTGACCTTGCCCTGAATCAACTCGAATTCCTCTCCGCCCAAATGTTTGACGCGGTCGCCAATGGCCAGGCGATAAGTGGAAACGGGCTCCTTTCCATCAGCCTCGTCAGGCTGTGATTCACGGAATTCATGCACCGAGTAAACGCGTCCCTCCGCATCCCTCGCATGAAATTGCCCAACTAGAACTGAAGCCATTTGCTTTGTAACCTCTGGAAATAACTGCTCGTTTTCGCTCGCATCCTAACACCGCGAGTGAATAAACCGTGTCCGCTTGTAAGGTAATTCCCAAATTTGTCCGGGGACCTTATTCGCCTAAGGCAGTCAGACCGCCGTTTCCGGGGGGAGTTTTCGGCGATCGGAAAAATAGTCGCGACCGACGGTAGCACGGCTCGCCCAAAGCAGGGGCCGATAACCCACGGGCCAGCATCGAACGCTTCGATGATTAGCAACGGAAAAACAACACAGAATTGCCTTCCTGTTTCATCTATAACTGTTGTCTCCTCCCACAGCAGAAGGTCCGTTTCATGAGCCAGGTTCATTCGATTGCAGTCATCGTCGGCAGCTTGAGGAAAGACTCCATCAACCGCAAAGTGGCCCACGCACTGGCTGAGCTGGCGCCGTCCAGCCTGAAGCTGAGCATCGTCGAAATCGGCGACCTGCCGTTGTACAACGAAGACATCGACGCGGATTCGCCGCCTGCCGCTTACACCGCCTTCCGTCAGGCCCTGCAGGGCGCAGACGGGTTTCTGTTCGTCACCCCCGAATACAACCGTTCAGTGCCGGGCGCGCTGAAAAACGCCATCGACGTTGGCTCGCGGCCCTACGGCAAAAGCGCATGGGGCAGCGCCAAACCGGCGGCCGTGGTCAGTGCGTCGCCCGGGGCGATCGGTGGTTTTGGCGCCAACCAGCATTTGCGCCAGTGCTTCGTGTTCCTCGACGTGCTGTGCATGCAGCAACCGGAAGCCTACCTGGGCAACGCCGGGACCTTCTTTGACGAACACGGCAAGCTGAGCGAGAAAACCCGCCCGTTCCTGCAGAACATCATCGATGCATTCGCCGGCCACGTTGCGCGCACCTTGAAAGCCTGATCATCTGTACCGTCTTTCGGTGAAAGGGCCTGCGCGCGGCGCCGCGTGCAGGCCCCTCGCACCCACCGCGCAAGGTCGTCGCGCCTTCGTCAGTCAATCCTGAATTTCCTTGCCCGTGTACAGCGTTATGTACCGCAATCGCGGTGGATTTCTTCCCTACGCTCCCAGCCTTTCCTGCCCATGCCCGGCCAATGCCGGCCGTGGACGCTTGTGCTCAAGGAGTTGTCATGTCCACCGTTACCACCACGTACTTCAACAGCGCGTCATTGCGACGGCGCTTCCTCGAAGAACTCGACCGCGCCGTCACTGCCGATCTTCTCGTGTCATCCGAACAGACTTGGCTGAAACGCGCAGCAGGCGCGCCGGCAACCGATGATGCCGATCCGGTCCGAGTGGATCGGCTGCTGCTCAATGACGGCCTGCCCAACTCGCTGGAGCTCAGCGCGGCGTTGATGTTCAGCCATGGCCAGACCGCCGATCCGCGTGTGTTTCTGTTTACCCTGGCGTCCGGGGTTGAAGCTTTCGAGGATCGCGCACAGCTTTTGGCGACGCTGCTCAGGCGATTTGCCAACGATGATCCATTGGCCTCGTTCGAATACGAAAAAATCGACGGCGATGCTTTCCAGGCGCAAATGGAAGCCATCGTTGAGTACCAGGCCCATTCAGTCAGGCAGTTCACCGACCAGTTGAAGCTGATCCCGGACCTGATCGGCGCGGTCAATTCGTCCCTGGCCCTGCAGCTGCGCCGGCTGTTGCCGGATCAGCAGATGGATCCGGCGACGCACCTCATGCGCCTGGTGCAGCCGGCTTCCAGTGCCGAAGAAGAACTCGTGTTCAGGACCCAGACGCTGGTTCAAACGGCGTATGAAGCCGTGTGCCGTGCCGAGCTGGACCAGGGCGTGACGATGCAGTACCTGGATGCGCAGGGGCGAGTGGCGAGCGACAGCGATGCGGCGTTGTTCGCTCAGGCCATACGCGAGACGATTCCTGCGGTGCCTGCTCGATTCGCCCAATTGCTAAGCGACTATTGGGGGCAGCGACACGCGGCCGGTTCGTGCCGTGACATGGCCATGCAAATTTACGCCACGAGCCTGTGCCATGAGCTCTACCGTTATGGCCACGAGGCGAATCTCACTCGGCGGGAGCAAGCGTTGTTGCGGCCGTTGCTCGTGGCCGGGCCGCGCTTCACCGCATCAGACGCCGAGTTCCACTGCAGTCGTCTCGCGCTGCATGTGCCGGGCGCCCCTGCAAAGCCACTGGCCGGCACCCTGGTCTTCGATGTCAGCCCGGCAGCGTTGCCGTTGCTGTGGTTTACGCCGGAGCACGGCCTGCGCCGATTCGCCAATCTGACGGCGCTGAGTGCCTTTTGCTCGACCCCGGAAGGACGCGAGATGCTCCGCCCGACACTGGCGCTGGCCGATCAGCCCCTGTTGCTGCGCGAAGGCGCCCTGTCCCTTTCGATGCAACGCATCAGCGGGCCCCTGCTGGGCGAACGGATTGATTCCATCCTTGCGCTGCAGGCGCGCAATCTGCAGTTCGTCACGGGGTTGTCGACCGAGTCGGAAATGATCTCGGCGATGTACGACGACGCGCTGGACGTGCGTCAACTGATCGACCCTCGTCAACTGCACTTCAGCGCCGGACGCTGGCGCCGCGAGCAGCCGATGGACTTCGCCGCCGTCTGGTGCAGCAGCGCCAACGATGACTTGGTGGTGGCCGTCACGGAGCCAGAGAGCATTGGCAGTCAACTGTCAGCGTCCGACCCTTCCCAGCCGACCCAACTGCAACCAACGCCGCCTTCCTGGCTGGAGCGAACCCAAGTGTTCGATGCCAATGCGGCGCATCTGCGCGAGCTGGACAACGTCCTTGCCGGCTACGCCGAGCAGGCGCTGCAACGTTATCTGTGCGTGGCGTCGGCCCGGGGATTGCGCGCGAGCGAGGTGCGGGTGCGCTGGCTGGAGTCGCTGCCGCTGGGCTCCTCCGATGTCGAACCAGACTCCGTCGCCATCAGTGAGACCTTGAGTGCCACGTCGATGGATCTGGTGGCGCTGTTGCTGGAACGCGTCAGCGGACACCGTTGCGATCCGCTCGAATCGTCGGCGCAGGTGCTGCTCACCGCCCAGGCTGCAGGGGCACTCCTGGATATCGAGCTCATCCGCTTCATGCTCAAGCGCGTGGCGGCGGATTTCATCGAACGTTATCTCGACCACTTCAGGCGCTTGCGCACGGGCCTTGCGCGTCTGGGCGACAGGCAGCTGCAACCGGTTGCCATCGCGCTGGTCCTCAGGGAAGACACGTTGCGGCTCGATCTGGCACTGCGCCAGCGAATGGAGCAGGTGACAAGCGCGTCGGCGAGCATGGTCATGCAAGTGCTGAACGCGCCGGTCCGCGCGCAGAGGACCGAGCCGGGGGCGCCGACCACTGAAGTGTTTGCGGTGTCGCTGGTCTACGGCCCACAGCCGGGGGCCACCCTCAGTGACTCAATGGCCCTCTGGCAACCCTTGGCCCTCGATGCGGGCGTGATGTTCTGGAGCAGCCAGCTGGGCTGGGAGTATTTCGTCTCCAAGCAGGCATTGAGCGACAAAATAGGCAGTCGCTTGCGTGGCGCTCATAGTGAGCGTTGGCTGGCGCTTTTGGGGGAACGCGACCGTGTGCTGCTGCGCAGCCACCTGCAAGCACACCCTGCGGGTCCGATTCGCATTCATTTCAGTCATCGCGCCGGCCACGCGATCGAGGCGTTGCAGCAAAGCGTGTTTGACCGACAGTCACAGAACCTCCAGCAGATGTGCGCCCGCGCCCGGCGTTGTCGCTTTGAAGCCGGGCTGTTCACGCGCCTTGCCCGGGCCACCGAGCTGGACACGCAATTGATCGAGATGCTCGATGCGCTGTCGGTGCGGATCGACAACACGCTGTTTCAAGAGCTGCTGCCGGACTGGCTGAAGGCGGCATCGCCCAACGACCTTCGAGCGTATAACGCGATATGGCGTCGTTTCTTTCTGGCCAGCGACGGCGAGGAGGACTTTCTCTTCGACATCCCGACGCTCTCGGATTACGCACGCGACCGGCTGCTCGAACAGATGCGCAAGGATTTTCCCGAGCATGTCCTGCACCCCGACGAGATCACCGTCACCCAGCGCCGCTACGTTGCGGCGCCCACCGGCGTTGGCCAGATCCCGTCAGGGATTCCGGCCGCCACCCTCGTGCACAGTGAGACGCTGACCGATTACGCGATCAATCGCTTTTCCGACATCCCGGACGGTGTATTGAGCATCAATGACGCCGACGACCCAGAGGCAGCCCGCCTGATCACGCCCGATTACCTGCGCAGCACGGTGCGAAAGCTGGACGTCGGCACAGGATTCAGGACCCTGCTGCGTCAGACGTTGAACCCCGCGGATGCCAAATGGGTGAGGCGCAACAAGCTGTTTATCGACCAGCTGCCACCGATGATGCAGGCGGTGGCGATGCAGCAGAAGCTTGAAGGACAGCTGAGCGCCGAAGCCTACGCGTTCATCTCGCGTGTGGTTGAGATGCCTGACGGGATCGCCCGTGAACCGGTCAACGGGGTGCGCGTCATTATCAGTGCGTTGCGGCTGGTCGCCGACGCAGGCATGACGCCCGACATCCTCAAGGGCATTTATCTGATCTGCGCCGAGGCGGGCGCCAGCGGTCCGGTTATCCTGCACGCCGTGTTCCACCGCGATTTTGTCTTCCGCGAGTACACCAGCCTCTCGGCGCTGGAGGCCGATATCCGCAGCGATGCGAGCCTGCAAGCGTTGTTGTTGCAGCGAGTGGACCCGGAAGTTCGCAAGCGGTATGAACACGGCGGCTTCATTGAGCCTCACCTGCCGTTCTTTGCGCAGGGGTTCGGGGATGTGCCGACACACACACCGGGTCCGGTCACGGTGTCACTGGCTGAGGAAAACGGCAACTCGCTGCAGTTCATGTTCACCGACACCATGAGCCTGCTGGTGGACATCGGTGAGTCCGACACGGTCACGAATCAGGAGGCTGATCACGCGTCGCGCCAGTTTCTGGCGTCCCTTGGCCTTGAGCAGGCACTGAGTGTCATGCCCGGCAAGCTTGGCACGATGATCGCGCTGTGGCAGAGCCATACGTTGTTTCGTGCGTCAGCTGCGTCGGCCTCCGGGCGTCATTGGGGGGAAGCCCTCTCCGAATTTTCTGCCGCCCTGGGCGTCATGATGACGGCCCGGGACCAGGCTGAAAAAGACGAGTTGATCAGCGCCGATCTGGTGGAGGGCGAGGAGGTGCCTGCGCCGGTGTTCTTCTGGGGAGGCGCCACGCTCACGGGCGAGCAGCTGACCCGTCTGCATGCGCTGGAGGCCCGGAACGTCTCGCTCAAGGACTTGCGCCGGGACGACCTGCTGAGTCTGTTCATGAACACGGAAAACGGCAGGGCGTATGCGGCTGTTTCCGGGCGGGTCTATGAAGTGCGCCGTCAGGCCGAAAGTGGCCGCTGGATGATTATCGGCCCCGACCGATCGCCCGGCCCGTGCCTGAAGCTGGACGACAGGCAGCGCTGGCAGCTGGATATCGAGTCCGGTCTGAAGGGCGGCGGCGGGGCCATGACCAAGCTGCGGACCCACGCTGCCGATGTCAGTGCTGACGACGTGCTGCTTATCGAGGCCAGCGGCATGGCCGACATACGCACCTTCTATCGGGAGCGCGCCCAGCGTATCGGTGAAGCCCATCTGCAGGCCAAAAGGTACCTCGAAAATGTGCTGGATAACCTCAACGTGCATGCCCCCGGCACGCCGCTGGACCCGAGGGTTACGCAGATCATTGGCGACTTTTTCGGGGTCAGTGAGCCCGGACAAGAGCTGCTGGTCGACACCGAACGCGCGGTCAAGGCGCTGTTTGATGAAGTGATGGATGCGTCGCTGTCACCCTATTCTTCGCCACGGTTTGTGGTGGGCACCAACCGCCCGGGGCGGGAGGGCACCATGGGCTTCGTCATTAAACGAGACCCGAAAAAGCGCGTGTTTCTGACCGACCGGTATTTTGATGCGCCGCCGTTTCCACTGAAGCCTGAGGCGGCGAACGAAGGGTTCGATTGCCCGGCCCATTACCGCGCGGCCACCTTGATCCATGAACTCTCGCATCTGGTGCTCGATACCCACGACATCGCCTACCTGGAAAGCACGTCGCCGTATCCGGACCTGCTGCAGGAAAACAATGCCTACAACATCAAGTTGAAGGGAGACATTGAGCGCATGCAGTCGTCCGGGTTGTCGCATCTGAGCATCAAACGGGAGCTTTTTCTGCAATTGACGGACGGGGAGTGGCGCGATTTCGATGAGGAGGAGAGTTTCGAATACGACGCGATCCTGAAGCTCACTAAGTGCAAGACCCTGGACGATGCCCGTGATGTGTTTATGAGCGATGCCCAGAAACGCAGCCGGGTTATTCTGGCCAACGCCGATTCGGTGACCCTGCTGGTGCTGCGGCTGGGGCGCCGAAGCTTTGTCGTGCCGAGCCCTTCGCCGGGCGGCCGCTGAGTGACAGGCTCCGAGCGTTCAGGCTCGGCGTCTGCTCCTTGATGGGCAGGCGCCGGTGTTGGCGAGCCGGCACGTCCCTTACAGCGAGTAGTGGCGCAGCTCGCGGGCGATCAAAAGGCGCTGGATTTCGCTGGAGCCTTCGTAGATCTGGGTGATCCGCGCGTCTCGGTAGTATCGTTCCACCGGGTAATCTTCCAGATAGCCGTAGCCGCCGTGAATCTGCACCGCCTTGGAACAGACCCATTCGGCCATTTCCGAGGCGAACAGCTTGGCCTGGGACGCTTCCGACAGACAGGGTTTGCCCGCCGTTCTCAAGCGCGCGGCGTGCAGGACCAGCAGCCGTGAGGCGTTGATGCGGGTGTGCATGTCGGCCAGCAGATTGGCGACGCTCTGGTGCTCGATGATCGGCTTGTCGAATTGCACCCGCTCACGGGCGTAACCCAGTGCCGCCTCGAATGCCGCACGGGCGATGCCCAGGGCCTGGGCGGCAATGCCGATGCGTCCGCCTTCCAGGTTTGAAAGGGCAATGGACAGTCCCTTGCCGCGTTCACCCAAGAGGTTTTCCGCCGGAATCCGGCAATCGCTCAGGGTCACGGCGCAGGTGTCGGATGCACGGATACCCATCTTGTGTTCCATGCGGTCGACGCGGTAGCCGGGGTTGTCGGTGGGCACCAGAAACGCTGACAGGCCGCGCTTGCCCAACTCCGGGTCGGTCACCGCGAAGACGATCGCCAGCTGTGCGCGCTTGCCGTTGCTGACGAACTGCTTGGCGCCGTTGAGCACCCACTCGCCGTCTTTCAATTCGGCACGGGTGCGCAGGTTGTGGGCTTCGGAGCCGGCCTGGGGTTCGGTCAGGCAGAAGCAGCCGATGGCCTGGCCGCTGGCGAGTTTTTCCAGCCACTGTTGTTTCTGCGCGTCGCTGCCGTAATTGAGCACCGGCCCGCAGCCCACCGAGCTGTGCACGCTCATGAGCGTACCGGTGGCGCCGTCGGCGGCAGAGATTTCTTCGACGGCCAGCGCATAGGCGACATAGTCGATGTAGCTGCCGCCCCATTCCTCGGGGACGATCATGCCGAGCAGGCCCAATTCGCCCATCTTTGCCACGAGCGCGTCGTCGATCCAGCCGGCCTTTTCCCAGGCCTGGGCATGGGGCGCGATTTCATTGCGCGCGAAGTCCCGCGCCATGTCGCGGATCATCACTTGTTCTTCGGTCAATTCAAGATCTTGCATAGGTCACGCCTCATGACCGCTGAAGAAGCTTGCCACGTGCTCGGCATTCAAGGCCTGCACGCTGGAGGGGCTCCATTGCGGTTTCTTGTCTTTGTCGACGATCAAGGCGCGCACGCCTTCGATCAGGTCACCGCGTTCAAACCACTGGCGGTCCAGATGCAGCTCCAGGGCGAAGCAACGCTCAAGCGGCATATGCCGGCCGCGGCGCAGCAGCTCCAGAGTGACCGCCATCGCCAGGGGTGAACGGGTCTGCATCAGGTTGGCAGTGTCGACGGCCCAGGCATGGGTGTCGTGGACGGTCACCTCCAGCAGTTGTTCGATGATGCTCGGGATGTCCGGCAGCGCGAAGAAATGATCAATGGCCGGCCGCAGCTTTGCCAGCGGCGGCGCAGGCAAGTGCTGCACGCCGAGTTTCGCCAGCGCGCCCTGTACATCCTTGAGCGGGGTCAGGCTCCACTTCAGGTTATCCAGCTGCAGATCGAGGTCTTCAAGGCGCTGGCTGTTGAGGTACCAGTTCGCCAGCCCGCAATACAGCGCATCGGCGGCCTGGATCTGCACGCCGGTGACGCCGAGGTAAATCCCCAGCTCGCCCGGTATCCGGGGCAGAAAGTAGCTGCCGCCTACGTCAGGGAAATAACCGATCGCCACTTCCGGCATTGCCAGACGGCTGCGTTCGGTGACCACGCGCAGGTCCGCCCCTTGGGCCAGCCCCATGCCACCGCCCAGCACGAAGCCGTCCATCAGGGCAATCACGGGTTTGCGGTAATGATGAAGGGTGAGGTCCAGCGCGTATTCTTCGACGAAGAAGTCCAGGTGCTCGGTTCGACCGGTTTTAAAGCTGTCGTACAGCGAGCGGATGTCGCCGCCGGCGCAGAACGCCTTTTCGCCTGACCCGCGCAGGACCACGGCGTAAACGTTGTCATCCTTCGCCCAGGCGTCCAGCTGAAACTGCAGCTGCCGGACCATGTGCAGGTCGATGGCGTTCAAGCCCTGGGGGCGGTTGAGGGTGATGTGACCGATATGATTGCGTACGTCGGACAGAACGCTCTCGCAGGCTGATTGCTCGCCCGCGTATTCGGCAGGTAGTACCTGAGCCGTCATCGCTGAATCCCTGTTGATTTTTGTTGTACTCAATTCCCGGCTGAACAGCCGGGATCCGTGAGGGTGCTGATGGATGCTACCAGCGCCATTTTGCAAATGACAATGAAGATTCCTGCGGGGCCGGGCGCATGACTCCAGTCACGCCTGCAGGCTGAACAGCGCCATTTCCGGCGCCTCGCTGATCCAGCATTCGCTGACGGTCCACCCTGCACGGGCGGCCAGTTCGGTGAACGATTCAACGGTAAACTTGTGGGAGTTCTCGGTGTGCAGTCGTTCCCCGGCGGCGAAGCGGAAGGTGTGCCCGGCGACGGTGACGCTTTGCTGCTTGCGGCTGACCAGGTGCATTTCCATGCAGGCCTGGTCGGCGTTCCACACCGCCAGATGATCGAAGGCGGACACATCGAAGTCGGCGTTCAGCTCGCGATTGATGCGGGTCAGCAGGTTCTTGTTGAACTGCGCGGTCACGCCCTCGGCGTCATCGTAAGCCGCTACCAGTGTCTGCTCATCCTTGACCATATCGACACCGACGATGAAATGCGCGTTTTCCCCCAGGACCTCATGGGCGCTGTGGAGGAAATCCACGGCCTGCTCGTGGCTGAAGTTGCCGATGGTGGAACCCGGGAAGAAGCCCACGCGGGTGTGGCCGTCGGCTTCTTCAGGCAGGGTGAGCACCCGGGTAAAGTCATCGACTTGCGGGGCAACGATCAGCGCAGGGTAGCGCTGGCGCAATGACCGCGCGGCCTTGTTGAGCGCCGTTGCGCTGATGTCGATCGGCACGTAAACGGCGATGTGCGGCGCGGCATCGAGCACCAGGCGCGTCTTCTCGCTGGCGCCGCTGCCGAACTCCACCAGCGCTGCGCCGGATGGAATGGTCGCAGCAATCTGCCCGGCGATGCCTTTCAGCAGCCCGGTTTCGGCGCGGGTCGGGTAGTACTCGGGGGTTTCGCAGATGGCTTCGAACAGATCTGAACCCGCTGCGTCGTAGAAATACTTGGGCGACAGGGTTTTCACCGCGGCGCCAAGACCGGCCACCACGTCGCGGGCGAATTCGCTGTCGTTCGGGTCCACGACGCCGGGCTGACGGCTGTCACGGGCCAGACGCAGGCCGGAGACCATCCAGCGCTTGTCGGCGTGGAAGAAGTTGCGGTAGGTCAGGCGGCAATGATCGGGCGACGTGACGCTGGCGCCGCCGCGCAGGACCATCTGATTGACCATGAATTTCCCGTTGTACTCACCGACCGCGCCCACTGAGGGCTTGAAGCCTGGGTAGGCGCTGTAGGCGCTTTGCGTCCACTGCCAGGCGACGTCGTCCATTTGCTCGAGCAAGCCGGCGCGGGCGGCGGCTTCCCATTCCGCTTCGGTGGGCAGGCGCGCGTCGGCCCAGAGGGCGAATGCGGCGGCTTCGTAATAACTGATGTGGGTCACCGGCGCAGACGGGTCGATCGACTCAAGGCCGCGCAGGCTCATGCGCTTCCAGCCGTTCTCGTCGTGCTGCCAATACATGGGCGAGTTCCAGCCGTTTTCCTGCACCAGGCTCCAGCCCTCGGACAGCCACAGGGCGGCAGTGTGGTAGCCGCCGTCGGCAATAAAACTCAGCCACTCGCCGTTGGTCACCAGCCGGTCGCTGATCTCAAAGGACTGCAAATACGTGGTGTGGCGCGGGCCTTCGTTGTCGAAAGAAAAACCGTCGCCGTCGTGGCCGATCTCGGTCAGGCCGGCGCTCAGCGGCTTGAAGTGACCGCGACGCCCCGATGGGTCTTTCGGCCAGCGCGGGCTGTAGGCGGGTTTCAGGGACGACAGGCTGAACAGATGAAGAATGTCCATCAGCAGCAGTTCCTGATGCTGCTCCTCGTGGGCAAGACCCAGCTCAATCAGGCTGGTCATCTCGTCGCTGAGCGGCGTCATCAACAGCGTCGTCATGTTTTCGTCGACGTGCCTGCGGTAGGCCAGCACCTGATCGACGCTTGGCCGGGTCATCAACCCGCGTTGGGGGCGGGGATGACGCGGGCCGACCGCTTCGTAATAGGAATTGAACAGGTAACCGAATGTCGGATCGAAGGCTTCGTAACCCGGCAGGTTCGGCGCCAGCAGAAAGGTTTCGAAGAACCACGTGGTGTGCGCCATGTGCCACTTGGCCGGGCTGGCGTCGGGCATCGACTGCACCACCATGTCCTCGGCGCTCAGTGGCTCGACCAGAAATTCGGTACGTTCCCGCACACTTTGAAAGCGCTGGCACAGGGTGTGGGTAGCGGATGTTTCACGAAGCTGGCGTAGTTGGCGCGTCATCAGGTGCTCTCCGGCGTTGCCGATGCCCGGTGGACCCGGTGGAGTGATTCCACGCAGCCAGGCGGTACGGCGATTCAGGGTTTGAGGCTCGTGGGGCCCGGAATGTTCAACCGAAATATCCAAACGAAGGATGGCCACTGCCCACGCATACGTCGATGCCTTGAGTCATCAGCGTTTGCATGGATTTAACGGCACGCACCGAGTGTAGTCACAGCGTGGGTTGATTCGCGCAGTCGGTGACCGATGGCCAATGAGCGGCCAGTCTGCGTTACCCTGCCGGCCATTCCAGCGCAGTTGCGCTGCCCAGGACGTAGGTCTTGTGGGCAAAACCTGAACCTGCGCGGCAACTGGCAGTCAGCACAACAGCACGTTTGTCCGAGAGGGCAGGGGCGTTGCAGGGCATTAGTCAGGTTAAAAGTGAATCACGTCAGATGAATGAACCGGTTTTTGGGGACGCGCATGAATGATCTATCCAGTCTGCTGGTGGCGCTTGATGAAGCGCAGGCCGGGCAGCAGGAAGTGGTGATCGCCACGGTGGTCAAGGTCGAAGGCTCGGCTTACCGGCGCCCCGGCGCGCGGATGATTATTGCGCCGATGGGCGAAGCCACCGGCACCGTCAGCGGCGGATGCCTGGAAAGCGACGTCAGCAAGAAGGCCTGGTGGCTGACCGCCAACGGCAAGCCGTCCATGCGTACGTACAGCACCGGCGAGGATGACGACGAGCTCGAAGATGCCGAACTCAGCTTCGGCCTGGGCTGCAACGGCACGGTGCACATCCTCTTCGAACGGATAGATCCGCAGGCGGCGAGCCTGGTGGTCGACGTGCTGCGTGAGGTCAAGGCCAGCGGCACTGGCGCTGCGCTGGCGACGGTGATCGGTACGCAAAGCGAACGCCACACGGCACTGGGCGAGCGGGTAGCCATCCGTGCATCCGGGCAGATCCAGAGTGAAATGCGCGAACGCTGGCTGGCGACGGCCATGTCCGAGGACCTGAAAACGGTGCTCGACGCCCGCCGTTCAGCCACACGTACTTACGACAGCGCCGACGGCGCCGTCGAAGTGCTCCTCGAATACATCGCTGCGCCCCGCCGGCTGGTGGTCTTCGGTGCCGGGCACGACGCGATGCCGCTGGTCAGCATGGCGCGGCTGCAGGGCTGGCACATCACGGTGATTGATGCGCGCTCGCACTTCGCCCGGCCCCAGCGTTTCCCGGACGCCGACCAGGTGCTGTCGGCGCCGCTGCAGCCGATGCCTGAATTGCACGCAATGGTCGCCGATGCCGCCGTGGTGGTGATGACCCATAGCCTGACCCAGGACCGTCACTGGCTGGGGCAGGTCCTTGAGTCGACGCCGCGCTATATCGGCCAGCTCGGGCCGCGCAGCCGCACCGAGCGTTTGCTCGACGAGCTGCCGGATCAGCTCCGCGACGCCGCGGCACAAGCCAGCCTCCATTACCCGGTTGGCCTTGATCTGGGCGGCGACGCGCCGCACAGCGTGGCGTTGTCCATTCTTTCGGAGATCAATGCGGTGTTCAACGGCCGCAGCGGCGGGATGCTCAAACACAGGCAAGCGAGCATTCACGCAGTGGATGTCACACTGGAGCAGGCGCGCGAACTGAGAATGATCAGCTAGCTTTGACGGGGGCAGCGCTGATAGAGCGCGCCCCATCGCGCTTCAGTGGTATTGCATGGCATTCATCAGGTTCGCTCAATGAACGACAAGTACAGACCCCACGACTGGGCCCCCCACGAGCGACCGACGTTGCCGGGGTCGCCGTCGACGCCCTTGCACGCGACGCCGAAACGCTGGGCCTATGCCATCGTTGGCGTCATCGTGGCGCTGACCGGCGGGCTCGGCAATGCGCTGGTGGTCGCCAACCTCCAGTACCTGCAGGGCTCGCTCGGCGCTATCCAGGCCGAAATCGCCTGGCTGCCCGCCGCGTATGTCATGACCAACGTGTCGATGAACCTGCTGCTGGTGAAGTTTCGCCAGCAGTTTGGTTTGCGGGCGTTCACTGAAGTGTTCCTGGTGCTGTACGCCCTGGTCACCTTTGCTCACCTGTTCGTCAACGACATCGAATCAGCGGTTGCCGTTCGAGCGGCCCATGGCATGGTCGGCGCTGCGCTGAGTTCGCTGGGCCTGTATTACATGATCCAGGCCTTCCCGCAGAAGTGGCGGATGAAAGCGCTGGTGCTGGGCCTCGGCACGGCGCAGCTGGCGACGCCGCTGGCGCGACTGGTTTCCGAAGACCTGCTGCAGATTGCCGAGTGGCGCGGGCTTTACCTGTTCGAACTGGGCATGTGCCTGCTGTCCCTGGGCTGCGTGCTGATTCTCAAACTGCCACCCGGTGATCGCTTCAAAGCCTTCGAAAAACTCGACTTCCTGACCTTTGCTTTGCTGGCATCAGGCTTTGCGGCATTGTGCGCGGCGTTGTCCCTGGGGCGGATCGAATGGTGGCTTGAAGAGCCGTGGATCGGCATCGCCCTGGCGTCGTCCATCGTGCTGATCCTCGCCGGACTGTGCATCGAGCACAACCGCACCCGCCCGCTGTTGATTACCCGCTGGCTGGGCAGTGGCCGGATGATCCGCTTCGCCTTCGGCGTGCTGCTGACGCGCATCGTGCTGTCGGAGCAATCCACCGGCGCGGTCGGTTTTCTTCAGGGCCTGAATCAGGGCACCGAGCAGTTGCACACGCTGTACCTGTTCATGCTGCTGGGCAGCGTTGCGGGCCTTGCGGTCAGCGCGCTGACGATCAATCCCCAGCACCTGTTCAAGCCGCTGATCATTTCCCTGGCGTTGATGGCGATCGGCTCAAGCATGGACAGCTTCTCGACCAGCCTCACCCGCGAGCCGCAGATGTATTTCAGCCAGTTTTTGCTGGCGTTCGGCGGCACCTTCTTTCTGGGGCCGACCCTGGTGATGGGCATCAGCGGGGTGATCAGCAACCCGCGCAACATGGTCAGTTTTTCGGTGATGTTCGGGATTACCCAGAACGTCGGCAGCTTGATCGGCTCGGCGTTGCTGGGCACCTTTCAGGTGTGGCGCGAGAAATTCCATTCGGCGCACATCGTCGAGCACGTCACGCTGATCGATGCCCAGGTGCAGTCGCGCCTGCAAAGCGCGAGCGGCGCGTATATGTCCGCCATCGCCGACCCGGCCGCGCGCACCAGCCTGGGCATTCGCTCGCTGGCGACCGCCGCCACCCGCGAAGCCAATACCCTGGCGTACAACGATGTGTTCATGCTGATCGCTGTCATCGCGGTGCTGACCATGATCTGGATCACCAGCCGCGCCATCTGGCTGTGGATCACCACCGAGCCGGTCGCACCCTTTACTCCGGCGACCCCTGCGGCATCTCCTCTCACACCTTCTGGCGCTCAACCTTCATGACAAAACCCGGTAAACCTTCTGGCAACGCTTCCAACAGTTCTGCGGGCGGCTCGGCTCCGTCTCAGGCAACCTCCGCAGCACCTGCACCGGCGGTCATGCCGGCCACCACGCAACCGCGTTCGGCGCGCATACGCCTGGTGTCGTCGATTCTGTTCGGCGGCATTGCCCTGGCGGGTGTGCTGGTGGTGCTCTACGCGTGGCAGTTGCCGCCGTTCAGCAGCCCGATTGAAAGCACCGAGAACGCGCTGATTCGCGGGCAGACCACGCTTATCGGGCCGCAGCTGAGTGGCTACGTCTACGAAGTGCCGGTGCAGGATTTCCAGTGGGTGAAGAAGGGCGACCTGCTGGTGCGCATCGACGACCGGATTTACCAGCAGCATCTCGATCAGGGCATTGCGCAGTTGGGCGTCCAGAAGGCCGCACTGGCCAATAATCTGCAGCAACGGCGCAGCGCCGAGGCCACCATCGCCCAGCGTCAGGCGGCCGTTGCGAATGCTCAAGCGCAGAGTGAAAAAGCCGCTGCCGACCTTCGCCGCGGTCAGGCGCTGGTGACCGATGGTTCGGTGTCCAAGAGCGAATTCGACGTGACCCGCGCCGCGGATGCGCAGGCGAAAGCGGCACTGGCCGAAGCCAAGGCAGCGCTGGAGATTTCCCGTCAGGACCTGCAGACGGTGATCGTCAATCGCGGCTCGCTGGAGGCCTCGGTGAAGAACGCCGAGGCCGCCATCGAGCTGGCGCGGATTGATCTGACCAACACGCGCATTACCGCGCCTCGGGACGGTCAGCTGGGGCAGATCGGGGTGCGCCTCGGTGCGTACGTCAATTCCGGCGCGCAGTTGATGGCCCTGGTGCCGCGTCCGCGCTGGATCATCGCCAACATGAAAGAGACCCAGATGGCCAACGTGCGCCTGGGCCAGCCGGTGAGCTTCACCGTCGATGCTCTGGAAAACCTGAAGATGCGCGGTCGGGTGCAGCGCATCTCGCCGGCGGCGGGGTCCGAGTTCAGCCTGCTGCCGGCGGACAACGCCACCGGCAACTTCGTCAAGATCGCCCAGCGCATCCCGGTGCGCATCACCATCGACGACGACCAGCACGACGTGGACCGGCTGCGCCCCGGGATGTCGGTGGTGGTCAGCATCGACACCAGCCAGGACGGGGTCGTACCGCCGGATCCGGTGGATGGGCGGGTGGATTCAGTCGATCCTCGCTGATCCGCAGCAGGTTGACGCAAGCGGCGCCGTCGAATGAACGGTCCGGCCTACACCATGCGCTTGACGGTGTTGTCCTTGCGCACGAAGTGGTGCCAGATCGCCGCAATCACGTGCAGGCCTATGACGTAGTAGAAAATCGTGCCCAGCAAGACGTGGTAATGCTCCAGCGTTTCGGCGGTGTCCTTGGACAGGTCGAACGGCGCGGGAATGCTCAGGGATGTCAAGGGGATCGGCAGTGCGCCGCGCTCCAGCAGCACCGTGAACAGACCCAGCAGCGGTTGCGCGAACAGGAACGCATACAGCGCGTAATGGGACAGCGTGGCGGCCAGACGCAATACGCCTTCCAGGGGCGGAGTAATCCCCGGCGGCGTGTGGCGGTGACGCTCGGCGATGCGGAAAAACGCCATGACCAGCACCACGATGCCGACCCAGAAATGCGTTTGCACAACGAAAGTCCGCGCGTCACTGCCACGGGCCAGCTGGGTGCGGCTCAGGATCAGCGCATACGCCAGCACAATCAGGATCGCCATCACCCAGTGAAACCAGCGGGCTTTCCAGCGGGCTTTGTAGCTGTAGCGTTCGGTAGCGGAAGGTTTGCTCACGGTCAGGTCTCTTGGTCTGTTTTTTTGAGTGGCGCAGTGCGGTGACCGCCCCTGCGCTTTCTTAACCCAATGGCTGACGGTCGTCGAGGAGAACGTGCAAGGCGCGCTGCAAGAAAGCCGTCGCTTGTTCCTCGGAGAAACGTGTTGACGACACATGCGCTTACATCTTGGCCACTCATTAATATAAGTAGTATGACTAATTAATTCAGCGATCCCTGGGTGTAACTTTTATTGTGAATCATGACGCATCAATACAATTTTGCACTGGATCTTGTATTGAACATTCATTTTCATTCGTTTGAGTTACTTCGAAAAAGGGAAGAAATTCTGATAGAGATTCATCTTCATATCAGCGATAACAAAGCGTTTTTCTTATTCGAATTTGGCATTAGAATCCCGGCCAATTGCATTTGACAGGTTATGGGAATGGATCCATCTTAGAGCCTCGAAGGCTCAGTTTCCTGACTATCAGCTTGAAATAGCTGGCATTTTGCCCGTGTACAGCCGGGGCCTCGATTTTCGTGAATTTATCGAACCGGGAAGGGCACCCTCATGGATGTTTCGGGCTTCGTTCAGCGATTAAAAACATATAATTCCGATTCGGAAGTATGGTTCGATTCTTCACCCCTTATATATAAGCAGTGCCAAAGGCGGTTATTACAGACCTACCCGGATATGCAGTCGTCGGTTATTGCGCTGTTGCCTGAAGCATTGGGTTCATCGGCCGCGGGTGTCAGCGGAGCCACTACAAATCCTGCGTTGATGGGGCAGGCGTTGGTGACCCATTCAGCCCACTACCGATCATTCCTCCACACCTTGCCGGCGTCCCTGCCTGCGGACATTCGCCTGCGATCGCTTTATGACCAACTGATCATCGACAGCGCGCAGCTGTTACTACCGCTGTTCCTGCAATCCTGGCATCGAACGGGCTGGCTGTCCGCGCAGATCGAGGGCGGGCACTGGATGAATCAGGACGCGCTGGTGGCCCGCGGGCTCGAACTGGCGGCGCTGGCGCCGAACATCATGATCAAGATCCCGGGCAGCGCTCAGGGCTATCGCGCCATCGAGCAACTGGTCGCCCGGGGCTGCTCGATCAATAACACCTTCTGTTTTAGCGTCTCTCAGCTGGATGCCTGCCTCAAGGCCATTCAAGCCGGGCGCCAGCGGGCGCTTGCCAACGGTGTGAACACGGAGCGGGCGCGTTACGTGGTGAGCTTCATGATCGGCCGGCTGGGTGCGGAACCGGAATTCGAGCGGCAGGCGCGGGGCCGTCGCCTCCACCTTGGCCAGACGGATAAGCGCTGGGCCGAACTCGCGGTGTACCAAGCGATGCAGGCGCTGATGCGACGGTGCGAGACACCGGCGCAACTGTTGCTGTGCAGTATCAAGGTCGACACCGATGCGCGTGGGCGTGAACATTGCTGGCACCTGCAGCGCACCGGCGCCGACACCACGCTGTACACGTTGACGCCTGAACTCATCGAATTCCTCATACGCCGTCAGCAGGCCGGGCGCAGCATCGCACCGGCGACGGAATGGGTGCAGATTCCCGGCAAAGTGCTGGACCGCCTTCTGGCCATTCCGTATTTCAACCAGGCGTACTTTGAGGGCGGCCTGACCTCGGACGAATACGCCCGTTATCCGGCGTTCCTGACTGCGGGCAATGACGCACGCCTGGGCGTGCAGCGTCTGCAGGGCTTCATCGCCGACACGCTTGATCCGCCCGTTTCCACGCCGCCCGTCGCGCGTCACAAAACGACCATGGAGGGCCGCGCATGAACCGCATGATCGGCCTCTGGGCCCATCCCCGCTCGCGGTCGACGATCCTCGAAAGGGTGTTCATCGAGCGCGGTGACTTCGAGGTTTTTCACGAGCCGTTTTCGCACATGGCCTTCGACGAACAGTCCGCCATTCCCCATGGGGACCTCAACTGCGGCATGCCCCGTGACTATGAAGCGATCAAGGCCCTGTTGCGCGACGCCCGCCAGCGCGCTCACGTTTTCCATAAGGATATGGCCTACCACTGCCTCACGCCGCTGAAGGCCGACGCCGAGTTTCTCGCAGAGCAACAGAACGTCTTCATCGTTCGCGACCCGGCCCGGGCAATTGTTTCCCACCACGCCATCTTCCCGCAGATGCCCGCGCACGCCATCGGCCATCAAGCGCTGTACGAAGTCTTCTGCGAGGTCAGGCGGCTGACCGGCAAAACCCCTTGTGTGATCAACGCCGAGGACCTGGCCAGCCATCCGGAAACCACCCTGCGCAGGCTTTGTGACCACCTGCAGCTGGATTTCCTGCCCGAAGCATTGAGCTGGAATGCGAGGTGCCCCGAGCAATGGAAAGCCTGGCGCAGCTGGCACAAGGACGCCGAGAACAGCACCACGATCACGCCGGATAGCGCCGATTTCGACCCGCGACCGCTGCACGATAATCCCCATCTGATGGCGTATGACCAGCTGCATCGACCTTTCTACGAACGCATGAATCAGTTCACCGAGCAGGGACAGCCATGAAAAAGATCGTGATCACCGGCGCCGCCAACGGCATTGGCAAGGCCACCACCCTGGCCTGCGTCAAGGCGGGCTACTACGTCATCGCAGCGGACAGCGACAGGCTGGGCCTGCAGTCGCTTCAGGCAAGCCTGCCCCTGCACCGACTGGAAACCCACCTGGCTGACTTCTCCCAGGCGCACGTCTATCAGTCGTTTATCGGCAACCTGTACGACCTTCACAATCACCGGGCGCTGTATGCCCTGGTCAACAACGCGGGGATCTATCACGGCAAAGGTGTGTACGACTACACCGACGCGGAAGTGGATGAGATCTGGGCCGTCAACCTCAAATCCCTGGGGTATCTGTCCAAGGACTTCGCACGGCGGGAGTCGGCGGCCGACTACTCGCGCAGCATCGTCAACATCACGTCGGTGGCAGGGGAGGTCGGCAGCATGGATGCGTGGTACGGCGTGACCAAGGCTGGCGTGATCGGCCTTACCAAGGCGAACGCCTGGAATTTCGGCCCCCGGATCAGGGTAAACGCTGTGTCCCCGGGGCTGATTCGCGACACCTCGATCCATGACCGTATTCCCGAGCACCGACGCCGTGAGTACGAGCGCCAGGAAATCCTCAAGGAGCCCATTCAGCCGGACGGCGTGGCCGACGTCATTCTGTTTCTGCTGTCGGAACAGAGCCGTCACCTGACCGGAAAAGTCATCGCAGTGGATAACGGCGCCTACCCGCGCTAGCGATCGAAAACACCGTCGTCCCTCACGTATTTCAGGGAGAACACCATGCATCGCAAAAAACTGCTCATCGTTGGCGGCGGCAACCTGTGCCTGCAAGTCCTGCAGATCCTGGGCCCGCGCAACCCGTTCGAATTCCACGTCGCCAGTCGAGACCTCGGAAAGGCCACGCGGATGTGCAACCTGATCCGACTGGCCGCGCTTCAACAGAACGTCAACATTCAGATTGAAAGCCATCAGATGGACCTGCGCGAAGCCTGCATCAGCCGCAACGCCGAAACGCTGCTCAAGATTCGCCCGGACATCATCCTCAACTGTGCCTCGCTGCAATCCTGGCGGGTGATCACGCAGTTGCCGGCCGAGCGTTTTGCTGCCCTTGATCAGGCGCAGCTCGGGCCTTGGCTGCCGATGCACCTGGCGCCGGCCTACGCACTGATGCGAGCCGTCAAACAGTCCTGCCCGAAAAGTCTGGTGGTCAACGCGGCGTTCCCGGATGCGGTCAACCCGATCCTCTACAAGGTCGGCATGGCGCCCGACGTCGGCATCGGCAACATCGCCAACCTGATCCCGGCCACCCGCAGCGCCATTGCGCATTTGTCCGGCTGCCTGCCAACTCAGGTCTGCGCCAAGCTGGTCGGGCATCACTATTTCAGCCATTGCGTGCCTCGCCATGGCCTGCCGCCGCAACGCATGGAGCCTATCTTCAACCTGACGTACTGGATCGACGGTGAAGAGCGCACCGGCGAGCACGCGCCCGAGGCTATTTTCGATTGCGTCGCCCGTCAATTCAGCCGGCTGGGCGGCGTCGACGGCCAGTACCTCACCGCCATGTCGGCGGTGACGGTGCTGGAAAACCTGCACGCCGAGCATGAGGTGCGGGTGCATGGGCCCGGGCCTCAGGGGTTGCCCGGCGGTTATCCGGTCAAGGTTGGCATGGGCAAAGTCCTGCTCGACCTGCCATACGGCGTGACCCGGGAAGAGGCGATCAGGGTGAATGAGGCGGGGCAGCGGCTCGACGGCATCACGCTGATTCGTGCCGACGGCTCGGCGGTGTTTGGCGAGGTGCAGAGGCAGATCATGCAGCGCGAGCTCAACTTCGCCATGGCCGAGATGCGCGTGTGTGACGCTGCGGCGTGGGCGGAAGAGCTGGGCAGCAAATACCTGGCGTACGCAGAAGGCACTCCCCACACCAACAGCCACCACACAGGAGTCGCCGCCCATGGCGCCGGTCATCGCGCTTTTGCCTGCTGACCGATCGGCAACCGCCGATCACGACTACACCCGCCAGTACGTGGCGGACTTCGTCGAGCGCTGGGACGAACTCATCGACTGGGAAAAGCGCGCAGCCGGCGAAGGTTCTTTTTTCTTCGACCTGCTGCGCCAGGCCGGCGCCTGGCGTGTGCTGGATGCCGCCACCGGCAGCGGCTTTCATGGGGCGCAGTTGCACAAGGCCGGCTTTGACGTCACCGCGTGTGACGGCAGCGCGACCATGGTGGATCGCGCCCGGCGCAACTTCGATCGGCTGGGCGTCGATGTACCGGTCCACCGTTGCGAGTGGCAAGCGCTGGACGCTCGCGTACTGGGCAGGTTCGACGCGGTGCTGTGCCTCGGCAGTTCGCTTTGCCACCTGTTCGACCGCGACGCGCGCATCGCGGTGTTGAAGCGGTTTCGGCAGATGCTCAAACCCGGCGGAATGCTGCTGATCGATCAGCGCAATTTCGAAGCGATTCTCGCCGGGCGCTTCACGTCTTCAGGGCGCTATTACTACTGCGGCAACTCCGCCAGCATCACCCTCGGCGAACTCGACGAGTCGGTGTGCGAGTTCGTGTATCGCTTTGCCGACGGTGCACAGTATCGGCTGCGGGTGTGCCCGATTCGTCCGCGACACCTGCAGGAAGAGTTGCGAGAGGCCGGGTTCCGTACCGTGTCTGCCTACGGCGATTTCAAGCCGATCTACGACGTCATGGACGTGGATTTCGTCATTCACAAAGCCCACATCTGATGCTGATCCACGCAGGAGTTTGGTCATGAGCACGCGCCATCCTGGGCTGACGCAGCACCACAACCTGGTGCCATACCCGTTCAGCGAGATCACTCCGGCCCCGTCCGCCGTCCGACCGAGGGTCATCTGGTTGACCGGGCTCTCGGCGGCGGGGAAGTCCACCATCGTCGACAGCCTGAACCCGGTGCTGCAGGCGCGCGGGTTAACCACCTGCATTCTGGACGGGGATTCGGTGCGCACCGGCTTGTGCCGCGATCTGAGTTTTTCTGCGGAGGACCGAGAGGAAAATGTGCGGCGGGTGGCGGAAGTGGCCGCGTTGATGGTTGATGCGGGGCTGACGGTGATGGTCGCGTTGATCTCGCCGACCCGCTCGGCCCGGAAGCTGGCCCGCTCGATCGTTGGCGGTGCGCGGTTTGTGGAAGTGTTTGTCGACGTGCCTCTGGCGGTGGCTGAAGCCCGGGACCCGAAGGGGTTTTACCGGCGCGCGCGGGCAGGGGGCATTACGGGGTTTACCGGGGTGGATTCAGCGTATGAACCGCCGGTGTTTCCGGAGCTGCATATTCGCAGTGATGAAGTGGATGTGGGGCGGGCGGTGAAGATGATTGATGACTGGTTGTTGGCGCGGGGGTAGGGCGCTGTGTATCGGCTGTGCACGCTTTCACCGTGCGTGATGGGCCGCAAAATGGCTCATTGCAGCACCACGGTACGGAAACTGCATAGGTCCCCCTACCGCCAATCCGATGACAGCCCAATGAAGCATTTCTCCTTTATGTCGACCAGGTTAACCGCCTCGGCGCTCAGCAAAGCGCTGATCAGCTTCATTGCCCTGGTTTGTCTATCGTTGATTCTGGCGACAGCCTGGCAGATGAACCAGTCCAAGCGTGAGCGCATCGCCACCGCGCAAATTGCGGTCTCCAACATCGTCCTTGCCGCTGAGCAGCAAGCCCAGGACACCCTGAGACAGGCTGACAACACGCTGCGCGATCTCGTTGAGCGTGTTGAACATGACGGCATCGCAGGTGAGCAGCAAACACGATTAACCAAGCTGATGGCTCAAGCCGTGGTGAACGTGGAAGGGATTCAAGGGCTCTTCATCTACGATGCCCAGGGCAATTGGGTCGCCAACTCCTTCTCCAAAGGCGTCAAGGCTAAAACCAACGACGACCGCGCCTACTTCGTCTATCACCGTGATAACGCTGATGAATCCATCCACATCGGCTCCATTGTGGAGAGCCGGAATACGGGGGACATGGTCATCCCGATCAGTCGGCGTATCACTGCGGCTGACGGCAGTTTCGCAGGTGTTGCCCTGGCAACGGTTCCCGTGGCTTATTTTCAGAAGTTTTTTGAGCGCATGGACGTCGACGACAAGGGCGTCATCTTCCTGGCCCTGAACAATGGCGACTTGCTGGCCCGGCGGCCTACATTAACCGCATTGATGACCACCAACGTGGCCAAGGGCGATATCTTCACGCGCTATCTACCCTATAGCGATAGCGGCACCGCCGTTATCACCTCTGTGGTGGATGGCATCGAGAGGATCTACGCCTATCGGCGCGTGTCCGGATTACCCATCGTCGCCGCGGCTGGCGTCTCTTGCGAATACGTCCTCGCGCCCTGGTGGGCCTATGCGCAACGATCCATCATCCTGACCGGCATGATTATCCTGGCCCTGGTTCTGCTCGGCATCTTGTTGTACCGACAAATCAAGCAGGTGATGACTGCAGAAGGTGAACTGAACATTGCCCGCAACGAGCTGGAGATCATCGCTCAGACCGACAGCTTGACGCATCTGCCCAATCGACGTTGCTTCGACGCTGCCCTGCACCGGGAGTGGGGACGGGCAAGCCGTAATCACTCAACGATCGCCATTATTTTGTTGGATATTGACTGGTTCAAACAATACAACGACAACTACGGCCATCTCCGGGGTGACGACTGCCTGAAGCAGGTCGCGGGGCTGATCGGCAACAGTGTCAAGCGGGCAGGGGATGTCGCGGCACGTTACGGCGGTGAAGAGTTTGTCATGCTGCTGCCCGAAACGGACCTGGCGGGTGCGTTGAGTGTGGCCGAAAAGGTCAAGTCATCCATCGCGGACAACTGCATAGAGCACTCAGCCAGCCCGCTGGGCAATCTCACGATCAGCTCGGGCGTGGTGGTGATCGACGCACCCGACAAAGAGGGCTATACAGCCGCGCTTGAAGAAGCCGATCGACTCCTTTACTTCGCTAAAACCAAGGGTCGCAACCGTGTCGAGGGACGATTGATTCAGGGGGCGTGTGCGGATAATCACCTTGCCGAGGAGTTACCCGCAACGCTGGTTATTTAAGCGCAGTCCATGGCTGCATCGCTTCACACGATAAGTGCTGCAGGCAGCGATAAAGAAAGAAAACGCATCGACAATCCTTTCAAATAACAGCCTTTGATGAGCGGAAATCAGCGCACTCAGAGATGTTTTTTGACTTCTTTATCCAGATGCTTATCCGCTTTATGACGTTCCTCGTCGTCATGTTTAACGCCTTTATCCACTTCGCTGGCGTCGTGCTTGACGCCTTTGTCGGCTTCCTTGGCATCGTGTTCTACGCCCTTGTCCAACTCCCGATTGTCGTGACGGATACCTTTTGCCACGTCGTCTTCGGCGAGGGCCAAAGGAACAACGGACGCAGTCATCAGTGCAGTGATGAGTGCAGACGAAACGAGCTTGTGCATGGTAATACTCCTGAGCGAACGTCGAGGTCCTCATGACCCCATCGCTTTTCAGCGTAGACAAAGTTCCGCAACATGGAAGTCGTTTGGCAATGTCACGCCCACGCGCACAAGGGGGCACACGTGCTGGTGACCGGAATCCTCTGGATAGCGTTTTTCATCATTAACTTCAACGTGGTGATGATGATCCCGCTGCTGCCTTTTATTCAGCGTGATCTGCACCTTTCTTCCAGTGAGTCAGGGTGGATATTGGCCGCTTTTCCGGTCGTGGCGCTGATCAGCAATCTCGCCCTTGGTCCGCTGATTGATCGCTTTGGCAGAAAGCTGTTTATCACGGTGGGAGGGGCTGCTTGCTGCTGCACGCTGCTGATCACCGCCGCATCCTACAGCGCTTCGATGATCGTGCTGAGTCGGGCGGCGACAGGGCTGTTCATGCCGATGATTGGCGCATCGATTTTCGCCGCCCTGGCGGACAATGTCCCCGAGCCCAAACGCACCAGGGCAGCCGGGTATGTCACCACCGCCGCGCCCATTGCCTTTTTGTGCTCGCTGTCGATGGGCGTTGTCGTCGGAGGGCTGCTGTCGTGGCAAGTCACGGTCATTGGCCTCGCGCTTGTCTGCGCCGCCCTTGCCGGACTGGCGCTTACCTTTCCCACACCGCCTTCAGCTTCGTTGTCCTCTTCCAGAATAAGCCGAGCCATGTACAAGGAGCGCTTGACGTCGCTGTCGGCCAGTCCCGGCACCCGCCCGCTAATGGCGGCGTACTTTTGCTGGTCGATTGGCGTGTACGTTTTTCTGGGGCTGTATCCGAGCTGGCTGGTGCAGCACGGCCTGTCCTCATTCGGCGTCGATACCGTCGGCTCGGTCATCTTCATTGGCGAGGTCGGCGGGCTGTTCGGCGCGATGCTTTCCGCCAGGCTTGCCAGTCGGTTCAACAATCCGTTGCGCCTGTGCGCCGTCGCCTCAATGGCGATCGCGGTGGTGATTCAGGTGATCCCATGGGGCGAGGGCTCGCCGTTTACGCAAGGCGCCGCCTACATGGCTTTCGCGTTCGGCCGAGACCTGATGCTGGCGTTGATCCTGGGCGATGCCATGGGGCTGGTTGAAGCGTCGCGCAGGGGAAGTCTTAACTCATCGCTCAACGCGGTCTACCAAACCGGCGGCACGCTGGGGGGATTGTTGAGTGCCTGGCTCTATGGCTTGAGCACCGGGTACTTTGCGAATGTCGTGGGCGCTTCGCTGGCGTTCGTGGCGTCTGCGGTTTTGCTGCACGGTATCTCGGGGGCGAGGATTCGTTCCTGAGGTCGCCACGGGAGTGTGTACTGCCATTTGTAGTCGGTGAGCCTGAAGCGGGCGCCTGACGCCCGCCCGCAGTGCTTGCATTGCCCCCACGACTACGAGGCGTTTAAAAAAAGAGCGAAAGCGCGTGGTTGCATTGCTCTGTGCGCGGAACCGATCGGCCCTCCAGCGCCACACAAGGGCAACCCACTCACCACGCGAACCTCACAGCGATCGCCCCGTGACAACATCCAACACGCCTGCACCTGTGCAAGCGGCCAAGAGTGGGCTTGGGGCACTGCCAACCGACCTTTCAGTTTGGAGAAAAAACGTGAAATTACCCGGAATCGGCGCCTCGTCGCCCAAGACGCCTGACATTACCCCCCATGCCTCCAAGCCGGACGCCAAACCGACGCCCGACGCGGGCAAACCGACGAATAGCCCCAATGACTCCGGTAACGGCGGCAGCCGCGCCACCGGTAACTTCAGCAACGTGGCCCAAGGTACCGGGGCTCTGGCCAGCGGCGGCGCGGCCATCTATCGGGCTGACCAAAGCACGCAGAATTCCCAATACGCCGCTCAGTCCCCCACAGGCGCGGTCAACTATGGCGGCCCTGCCGGGAGTGGCGCGCCGGCCGCTTTGCAAAACCAGTCTCTGGCTGAGCAAAGCCCGGGGCTGAGCAACAACGGTGAGGCCTCGAAGCCGTCTTCTCCCTTGATGCAGCTGCTTGATAAGTTAATCGGGGCGCTGTTGCAGCCGTTCGGTGGCGGGGCGAGTGCGCATTCCGCCGGCGATTCTGCCCGCACCCAGACCAAGGACGCCCCTGTGGCGGAGAAAGGCGATGACAAGAACGGACTGGCATCGGCCGCTGGCGAAGTGGGCAAAGCGCTGTGGATGGTCCCCGGCTTGAGTAACGTCATGACGGGGATCGGTGAGTCTGATGGCAGCGCTGGCGGGATGATCAAAGGCGGGGTTGAAGGCGGGGTGCACACCGCCAAAGGCGCGGCCGAAGGCCTGATCGGCGGTGGCGGCAACCCGGCGGCCATGGCGGCTGGCGCCTATGCCGGCGCCTTGTCAGAAACCAAAGCGGCACCCGAAGAGGTGCGCAACGTCGCGGGCATGCTCTAAACGATTCCTGCCGCATGTTTCTTTTGGGGGGCATGCCTGGCAGGGCCTGAATCAGGGTACTGAGGATCATCTCCGACAACAGAAACCTTGTAAAAACTGGTCTTTGAGATACGCCACCAGAGCAGTGACAGCCCTGGGAATTTGTGGCGAGTAAGGTCGAACCAGATTGATCTCGTCCGAGAACGCCCCCTTGAGTTGCCAGTGCTCAAGTAGTTGAACCAGAGAACCTTCCCCCCAACGCTGGCTGAGCGCTGATGTTGTTGCCGAGCGAGAGCGACAGGTGCAGTCAACCTGAGAAGCCCACGCACAGCGCCTGCCGAGTGCCTGACGTCTAAAAAACGTTTGGCGATATGCACACAGGCGTCGCGCACCTGTGCGACCAGTTCGCTGCCTGCATCGTCCCCATCAATAGCAGTGTCTGTGTGGCGGAAGTCCTCGACCCTGCTTATCCCGTCAAAAAGTACCGCTCCGGGCTCGAAAAGGGCAGAGGCGTAGGGTGGACTAAAGCGAATCCATCTCCGCGCGCGTGATGCTGCACGTTTGATGGCAAATAACAGCCGGATTCAAGCTGCGAAGAAAGCTGTCGATAAGAGTGATGTCGGAATGATATCGACCAGATTGTTCACGAAAAAAACTAAAAGCCGGAGCGAAGGATGCTCCACTGTCGAAGTGCACACCTATGTTTAGCAAACTCAGTATTACCCAAAAGCTCTATCTCAGTTTCGCCGCGATCGTGGTGATTCTGGGCATTCTTGTCTTCAGTGCCTATCGTGGTTTTGGTCAGGTCGACAGCGCAATTAACAGCAACGTCCACACGTATCGTGTGTTAAATCAGTCCCAGATGGCCCTTGAACAGTTGATCAATATCGAGACCGGCATGCGCGGCTTCGTGATTACTGGCAAGGACAACTTTCTTGAGCCGCAGATTGCCGGTGAAGCGAAGTTTTCCGAGGCGTTGGCAACGCTCAAATCATCGACGATTGATAACGCCGAACAACAGAAACGACTGGCTTCATTGGCGCAGTTACAAACACGCTGGCTGGACGAAGATGTTCATTCGATCATTGCTCAGCGTCGTCAATTGGCACAAAGCGGCAACTCCGATGATTCGGTTGATCAGCGCATCGACAGTGGCGCGGACAAAGCCAAAATGGATGGCATGCGCGGGATCATTTCAGATATCTCGCAGACGGAAGAAGCCCTGCTGGCACGGCGCACTCAAGAGATGAACGACGCCAAGGATCGCGCGATCACGATCCTGATGGCCGGTGGGCTGATTGCCGCCGTTCTGGCAATCATTCTGGCTTACGCCTTGGGCCGCACGGTCCGTGCCCGCCTGCAGGTGGCTATCGACGCGGCAACCGCAGTCGCCGAGGGCAGACTGGACACGGTAATCGATACCAGTACCAGCGATGAACTGCCTAAGGCGTTTGCTCGTATGCAAGCTCGCTTGCGAGAAATGATCCAGCAGATCAATCAAGCTGCCAGCCAGTTGATCGAGTCCGTGCAGAACATCTCAGGGGCGTCGCAGCAGCTTTCCGGCGCGGTGAGCGAACAATCCAACGCAGCATCAGCGATGGCGGCCACGGTTGAAGAGCTGACGGTCAGTATCAATCATGTTTCCAATAACGCGGGGGAGGCCGGTGGACTTGCCAGTCGCTCTGGTCAGCAATCGTTGGATGGATCGGCCGTCATCCAGAACACGCTTACCAGCATGAATGGTATCGCCAAGACCGTGCAGCATGCGTCGACCAAGGTGTCGGAGCTGGGTCAACACTCCGAGCAGATTTCCACCATCGTCAGTGTTATTCAGGGCATCGCAGATCAAACCAATCTGCTTGCCCTCAATGCGGCCATTGAGGCGGCGCGGGCGGGGGAGCAGGGTCGCGGCTTTGCAGTCGTGGCCGACGAGGTGCGGTTGCTGGCGCAGAACACCGGTAAATCCACCAAGGAAATTGCCGGGATGATCGACAAGATCCAGCTCGGCGTCCGCGATACCGTGGAGAGCATGCGCAGCGGCGTGATGGAAGTTAGCCAGGGCGTTGAGATGGCGGAGTCGGCAGGCAAGGCGATTACCGAAATCAGTGAAAGCTCTGGCCAGGTGCTCGTGGTCGTCGAACAGATATCGCTGGCATTGCGTGAGCAAACAGCGGCCAGTCAGGACGTCGCCCGTAACGTCGAGCGATCTGCACAGATGTCCGAGCAGAATAATCTGTCCGTGCAAGATCTTCTGCGCAGCAGCCATGATCTGAATCAGCTGGCGATAGGGCTCAAGCAGGAAGTGGGTCGGTTCCGTCTGTAGGGCTGTCAGAAATGATGTGTTCTTGAAGATGAGTGCGGAAGGCTTGCCGGTATGCCGGGCAGAAGAACACTGCCCTGGCGTCCCCCGTGAGCTTCCCGGCTGGCCTGTCGGCGGCTAGACAGTCGCGCGGGATCCGGGCGAGGTCCGGCTGGGTGCGCAAACCGATCTTTGCCATGCCGATTCGAGATGACTTTTTTCACCCTTAAAGACTCACCCTGAACAGGCCGCCCCAGCGAAGACGCTGGGTGCTGCATGAGCGCTAACCCTGATGGCCTCATATATTTCTCTTTCGATACATAACAGGCTTGCAACTGGGTATGTATTGTCCGACACTCTCGCCATCGGCTTCGACAATATACAGGCGCCATTGCGGTGACTATCGAAAGTGCATCGGATTAAGTATTTCTATATAGTCTGCGTCGCGACAACGGCATATAAGAAAAGGTCCAAGTCGGCAGACGGGCGGCATGTGTTAATCCCGGCACCCCCGGAAATACTGGGGCAAACGCCCGTTTAGTTGCTTAAGAAGTTTCCACTCCCAACGAAATAAAAACCCCTAATCGACTGTTCATAACTTCAGAAGTTTCACGTTGAATAATTAAACATTCTTTTTGCCCATCTGTGTTTGCAGTCATCCCTATTAGTGTTAATAATCCCGACTGCTCCGGGAAGCAAGGCAATGCGCCATCTCACAAGAAGTGAATATCAAGTCTGAATTCTGATTAAGTCCCCGGCCCAATAAACTCAATTCTCAGTTCGTTCAAGACGCAATGACGCCTTGAGCAGCGAGTAGGCGCGGAACATCCGTGTGAGGAGGGCATCATCGCTCGTAGTCATTCCGGGATTAAAATCCTGTCGATTTTCGGTACACGTCCGGAAGCCATCAAGATGGCCCCGCTGGTAAAGGCACTGGCTGCAGAGCCGGGTATTCACTCGCAGATCTGCATCACCGGCCAACACCAGAGCATGCTCAAGCAGGTGCTGGAGCTGTTCGATCTGAAAGCTGATTTCACGCTCGATGTGATGACGCCGCATCAGACCCTCAACTCGCTGACAGCCGCGCTGTACGGAGCCATTGATCCGGTGCTGGAAATCACCCGGCCGGACCGTGTGCTGGTGCATGGCGACACCACGTCCGCCATGGTCGCGTCGATGTGCGCCTTCCATCGCCGGATCCCTGTGGGGCATGTCGAAGCCGGTCTTCGCACCGGTGACATCTACAGCCCATGGCCTGAAGAGATGAACCGCCGGTGCATCGATCTGAGTGCCGACATGCTGTTCGCTCCGACCGATGAATCGCGCCGCAATCTGCTGGGCGAGCGCTTGCAAGGGCGTTCCTACGTGACCGGTAACACGGTCATCGATGCCCTGCAGTTGACGGCTCAACGCATTGATCAGAACGCTGAACTGCGTACCCGGCTGGATCAGCAATACTCCTTCCTGCGCAACGACCGCAAAGTGCTGCTGGTGACCGGCCATCGTCGGGAAAACTTCGGTGACGGCTTCCTGGATATTTGCAAAGCCTTGCGTCAACTGGCCCAGCGCAGTGATATCCAGATCGTCTACCCGGTGCACTTGAACCCGAACGTCCTGGGCCCGGTGACCGAGCATTTAGGCGGCTTGGCCAATGTGCACCTGATCGAGCCGCTGGATTACCTCGCGTTCGTGCGTCTGATGCAGCGCGCCCACGTGATCCTTACCGATTCCGGCGGCGTGCAGGAAGAGGCGCCAAGCCTGGGCAAACCGGTACTGGTCATGCGCGATGTGACCGAACGGCCTGAAGCTGTTGCGGCGGGCACCGTGCGGCTGGTCGGCACTTCTCCGGACTCGATCATCAGCGGCGTCAACGCGCTGTTTGACGACGACCTGCTGTGGCGCCGCGCGTCCCAGGCGGCCAACCCGTACGGTGACGGCAAGGCCAGTTCGCGCATCGTTGATGCCTTGATGGGCCGCCCGGTCAACGACTTCGTGGTCGGCCAGTTGCACGTGCCCAGATACCTCGAGTACGGGCACAGCGCCCCGGCACGGGACGACAACCGCCCGTCGTCCACTTACCAGTAACAAACGCCCGACCCCTCTATTAGCTTGAGATCTGCCTGAATGAAGTCTTCCGTTGCCACCCAAACGGGCGCACTTAGCGCCCTTGTCTGTGGCGTGAGCCTGCTCGCGCTCATGCCCAACTTTGCCCTGGCGGCGGACAGCCCGCTCACCGAGGCGATCAACCGACTCAATGCCGATACGCTGCAACACCGGGAGATTCGCCTGAGAGATCTGGGCATCGACGCCCCCATCGTGCTCGGCTCCACGGATTCGCGCCGCGAACTGTACCTGCCGGTTCCGGCGGGTGTGCCGTTGTCCGATGCGTCGCTGAACTTCGATGCCAGCTACCTGAATGGGGAGGGCGGTCGCAACACCCTGCTGCTGTCCCTGGATGGCTATCCGGTACGGGCCGAAGGCCTCAGCGAAGCGCAAGGCAATGCCAGCTCCACGCTCGGCGTGGACAAGGCCGCTCGCAACAGCGGTTCGGTACGCCTGGGCGTGGCCTGGTCGTCGATCGTTTCTCGCGTGCTGTGTGAAGACGAACGCGCGATTGGCAACGTGTTGCGCATCGAACCCGACACCCGCCTCAATTACAGCTACGACGCCAACCTGTTGCAGGACGTCGGCGCTGCCTGGACCGCATTGCCGGCCAAGCCGGGCATCATGGTCGCGCCGGGCAGCCTGGCAGTCGGCACGTACGACGCCGCCTGGCGCCTGGGCGTTGCGCTGGAACGGATCGGCAAACATGCGCGCATCCTGTCTTTCCCTGCCGTGCAGGACAGCGTTGACCTGAGCGCACTGCGCATTCCGGCCGAACTGCAGAGCATTCCGGCCTTCGCCAGCCTCAACGGCAAGGGCCCGCATGCCCTGGCCAACCCGGCGGAAATCGGTGCATTGCTGATGCTCGGCCAGACCCCTGACGTGCAGGCCGACCTGGCGATCAACGACCCGCAATTGCTCAAGGCGATCAACGAATCCCTGGAAGCCTTGCAAAGCCAGATTCAAGGTGTGGACGCCACAGCTGCCAGCGCGTTCACGCAATGGCGCGAGCGTCACGTGAACGCCGGTTTGGCCGCCAAGGGCACGGATAACGTCCGTCTGGCATTGCTCGGCACCCGTCCGGTGCTGATGATCGCCCCTGAATCGACCGGCAAGGCCATGGCCCTGTTCAGCAGCGCCTGGAACAAACTGGCCCGCAGTCGCACGCTGACCGTCAGCGAAGCGCAGATGCCATTGAGTGCCGACGGCCGTGTGGCCCTGACCAATCTGGGCGGCAACCCCGGCACCATCGACGTGCTCGCCAAGTCCGACTGGAGCGCCTCCTTCCCTCTGGGCAGCGTGGCCTACGACGGTCGCCTGCCAGTCAAGGCCGTGATGGATGTGTCCGCCGCCCCTGGCGCTTCGGACACCGCTCCTGTGGCGTCACTGTTCCTCAACGATTACCTGATCGGCGCGCAACAGTTGCTTGCCAACGGTGAGAAACAGCGCATCGAAGCGCGTATCCCGAGCTACGCCCTGGGTTCCAAGAACGTCCTGCGTGTCTCGTTCCAGCGTCAGCCCGTCAGTGATCGCTGCCTGGAAACGCCGCAAGCGTTCCCGGTTTCCGTATTGCCGACCAGCCACATCGTGCTGGACAAAATTTCACTGGATGACGGTTTCTCCGGCATGGCCGCCCGTTACGCCACGAACACGCAGATCCTCGTGCCCCAGGCTTACCTGGATTACCCGGCCAGCAGCTTGCCGCAGGTGATCTCGGTGGCTGACGGTGCGGGCGTTTCGCCGCTTCGCGCTGAACTCAAAGTCAGCAGCGATCCTAAAGCCACGGTCACGCCGGACAAAGACTTTCTGGCCTTCGAGCTGCCGCTCAAGGACAGCAAGGAATCGGTTCGCGTCGATGATCAGGGTCGCCTGCGCATCAACCACCAGGATCAGCCGCTGCTGGACCTGTCGCCGCTCAACCACCTGGCGTCATTGCAGGCCGTGGATGCCGGTGGCCAGCACGGTCTGGTCTATCGCGTCCTGGGCAGCGATGCCCCGGTATTCGCCAAGCCCGTGCTGTTGACCCGCGGCGACGTGTCAATCCTGGGCGACAACGGTGTCGTGAACACCTTCGACAGCAAGGATCCGAGCGGTAGCCAGTTCATCGACAAAGAGGAGCCCAAGGGCCTGGACGCCTGGCGCACGCCTTCGATGTTGTGGCTGATTCCCGGCGGCATCCTGTTGGTGCTTATCCTGATGTTGGCTGGCCGTAGCGCCCGTCGCAATCGCCAGTAACGGAACCCTTCGATGACGTCGCTTTATTGGCCCTACTGGCTGGCTCATTACTACAGCTTCCTGGAAGTCGCGACCATTGTGGTCGCGGTGCTGATCCTGATTTCCAGCCTGGACGATCTGTTCATTGACTTGTGGTACTGGTCTCGCCGCCTGTTTCGCAAGTTCACCGTGGACCGCAAATACCGGCCACTGACCGCCCAGCAATTGCTGGACCGGGATGAGCAGCCACTGGCAATCATGGTTCCGGCCTGGCTGGAATACGACGTCATCGCGCCGATGATCGAGAACATGGTGTCGACCCTGGACTACCAGAACTACGTGGTCTTCGTCGGCACTTACATCAACGACCAGCGCACCATCGATGAGGTGGAGCGCATGCGTCGGCGTTACAAGCAATTGCACCGTGTGGAAGTCCCCCATGCCGGGCCGACCTGCAAGGCTGACTGCCTGAACTGGGTGATTCAGGCGATTTTCCTGCATGAACAAACCCACGGCATGACCTTCGCCGGTGTCGTGCTGCACGACAGCGAAGACGTGCTGCATCCGCTGGAACTGCGCCTGTTCAACTACCTGTTGCCACGCAAGGACATGATCCAGCTGCCGGTCGTTTCCCTGGAACGCAACTGGTACGAATGGGTGGCCGGTACGTACATGGATGAGTTTGCCGAATGGCATGGCAAGGACTTGGTGGTCCGCGAAAGCATGACCGATACCGTGCCCTCGGCCGGCGTCGGTACCTGCTTCTCGCACCGGGCCCTGAGAGTGCTGGCCGGGGAAACCCAAAATCAGCCGTTCAACACCGACAGCCTTACCGAGGACTATGACGTTGGCGCACGCCTGGCCAAGGTCGGCATGAACGCCATCTTCGTGCGCTTCCCGGTGGAATTCCGCGTGCTGCGCAAATCGTGGTTCCGCAAACCCTACGAATCAACCCTGAAGATGCCGCTGTGCGTACGCGAATTCTTCCCGGACACCTTCCGCACGGCGTTCCGCCAGAAAGCGCGCTGGACCCTGGGCATCGGCCTGCAAGGCTGGGAGCAGATGGGCTGGAACGGCTCGCTGGCCAACCGTTACCTGCTGTTTCGCGACCGCAAGGGCGTGGTCACAGCGTTTGTCAGCATCCTGGCCTACGTGATCCTGGTGCAACTGGTGGCGCTGATTATCCTGCGCCAGAGCGGGCTGTGGAACGTGAGCTTCCCGACGCCGTTCGAATCCAACGGCTGGATCAAGTACCTGCTGATTGCCAACGGCCTGGCCCTGGGCTGGCGCATCCTGCACCGCTGCTACTTCACCACGGTGCTGTACGGCTGGCAGCACGGCTTGCTGTCGCTCCCGCGCATGGTGGTGGGCAACTTCGTCAACTTCATGGCCGCCTCCCGGGCGTGGCGCATGTTTCTGGTAGGCAAGGTGCTCAACCGCAAGCTGGTCTGGGACAAGACCATGCACGACTTCCCGTCCACCGACCTGGTCGCTGCCGCACCGCGCAAACTGGGCAGCGTGTTGTTGTCCTGGCAGGCCATCAACGACAGCAATCTGCAAACCGCACTGGACGAACAACAAACCCGCCACATGCCACTGGGCCGCATTTTGCTCAGCCACGGCTGGCTGGATGACGAAACCCTGGCGGAAGCCATCGCGTTTCAGAACGATCTGCCGCGGGTGTTCGATGTGGCCCACAAAGCCAATCCATCGCTGCTGGCCGACGAGTTCGCCCTGCGCTGGCGTGTTGTGCCACTGGGGACCAACGAGGAGGGCCGTGGGCAGATCGCCGTCGCCAGCCCGCTGTCTGCTGAAGGCCTGCAACAGATCAGCGATGAGCTGGGCAGCGAGCCGGTGCAGCTGATTGCCCGTGAAAGCGAGATCGTCGCGCAACTGCGAAACGTCTATGCGCTCGACGGCCAACCGGTGCCCAACGCCCGCGCACCGATGCTGGGCGACCTGTTGATCGAAATGGGGCTGCTGGATCGCGACGTGTTCAACCGCACCATGCTCAATTACCGCCCGCAGCACCACGGGCGCATCGGCGACTATCTCGTCGACAGCGGCGTGCTGCCTCGGACCACCATCGAACAGGCCGTGGCCCGTCAGCACAGTCATTACCCAACGGAGCTCCCGGCATGAACCGCCCTTTCCTGACGCTCATGGCCACGGGGCTGACCCTTTTGCCTGCGCTGGTGCATGGCGAAATTCTGCCGCTGCCGTTGACCGGTCCCGCGTATCAGGCGGCCAATGAGGCCTACAGCGCCTATGATCGCAAGGACTACGACCTGGCCATCGCCAAAGCGCGCGAAGCCTTGCGTCAGCGCGCCGATGTCACCCGTCTGAACCGGCTGATCGTGCAGGCGCAACGAGACAAGGAACAGCGCGACAACCCCAAGCGCTACCCGCAGTCGCCTTCGCGCCCGGCCCCCGGTTTCAGCGCGGCGGCCCAAGCGTTCAAGGCCTACGATCGCGAAAACTTCGGCGTCGCCGCGCAGGCCGCTCGCAAAGCGATCGCCCAGGCACCCAGGCGCATGGATTACCGCCTGCTGCTGATCGAGTCCCTGCAACGCCAACAGCATCTGGAGGAAGCCGATCAGGCCACCACCGAAGCCCTGCGGGTGTTCCCGGATGACGACACCTTGCTGATGCGTCGCGAAGCGATTCGCCGTCAGCTCGCCGCGCCACTGGCCATCGCCGGTTATCGCGCGCTGGAACAAGGCAACCTGCCGCTGGCCGTGGATCAAGCCCGCAAGGCCGTGGCCTGGGCACCGGAAATCGGCGCTCACCAGCAGTTGCTGATCAGCGCGCTGATCGCCAACAAGGATTACCGCGCCGCCGAACTGGCCGCCACCGGCGCGCTGGCCCAGGACGATGGCGAAACCGCGCCATGGATTCTGCGCAGCTATGCCCTGGATCGTCAGGGCAAGACGCAGGCGGCACAGGCTGACCTGAACCGGGCCTTGTCCATCGAAGGCTTGCTGGATTCTGAGGTGCGCGAGATTCGCTTTTTCGCCGCCGACCTGGCGCTGGCCAACAACCAGCCGCAGCAGGCCCTGGATCAATTGCAAAAACTGCCCGCCGACACGGGCGGTGAAGTCGCCCGCCGTCGCGCCGCCGCCCAGGTTGCGTTGCGCCAGAAGGACAATGGCCTGAAAACCGCGACGCGTTTTCCGGCCCCGGCCCTTAACTGCCAGGAAAGCGCATTCGGCCTGATCTGCGATATCTGGCCGGGCAACCAGCGCGATGGCGGCACGGACACGGCCGTGCAGGCTTACGCTGCGCTGGCCCGCAAGGACGCCGCTTCGGCTGCGGCCCTGGCCAGCGAAGCCATTCGCCGGGCGCCGCAGAATCCGGCATATCGCAGTCTCTTGGTCAGCGCCCTGACCGAGCAGAAGCGCCTGCCCGAAGCCATATCTGCGGCCAGCGATGGCCTGCAAGCCAATGGCGACGACGCCCGTCTGCTGGCCCAGCGCGGTCGGTTGAAGCAGCAGACCGGTGACGATGCCGGTGCCCGCAAGGACTTCACCCAGGCCCTGGCCTTGGGCAGCCTGCCCACGTATGAAGAAGCCAGTCTCTATGCTGCCCTGGGGCAGCGTCGTACGGCGCGGGAACGCCTTCAGGTCGCCCGCGACGCTGGCGAACTGGATGGCATGAGCGATCTGCAAGTGGCTTACCTGTCGGTACAGGCCGGCGACGATGACAGCGCCCATGAGTCATTCCGCAAGGCTGACGCTGCCACGCCTCTCGCGCCGACAGCGACTCAGGACGCGGCCTACAACGCGATGCGGGTCAGTGACGACGAACACGCTGTCGGCTATTTCAAGCGGGTTATCGACGCCAAAAATAGCGGCGAACTGGACATGACCGACCAGCAGCTGTTCGACACCCGTCGCGCCGTGGCCGATGTGTCGCGCACCTGGGGCCTGACCAGCACCACCAGTTATCGCGGCAACAGTTCCACCAGTGGCCTGAGCTCGGCGCCCAGCACTGGCAGCAATAATGGCAACAGCGGCAGTGGCAGTAGCAGCAACGACAGCCTGCAGAACAGCACCGAACTGTCGTGGCGCCCGCTGGGTTACCGCAACGCCCGTTTCGTCGAACTGTATGGCCGGGTCACCGACACGCTGTGGAGCAAAAACAGCGATTCGGACACCGGCCTGGATGCACTGCAAGGCGCTTTGGGCGTGCGGGTCAAGCCGTTCACCTCGTTGAACGTCATGGCGGCCGTGGAACGCACCTTTCCCCTGGGTTCTTCCGACGTCGACGGCGACTGGCTGTTGCGCCTGGGCTACGGCTCCAGCATCGGCACCGATTTGCGGGTTGATGTCCCCAGCTGGTGGACGTCGCAGTTGTTCGCCGAAACCGGTCATTACGTCAACGACTCGCGCAATTACATCAACAGCGAATGGCAGGGTGGTCGCAGCTACGCCATTGGCGGCGCCGGCTCGCGCTGGGTGACGTTCCCCCACGTGGTGGCCGCGTTCGACTACGACTCCAAGATGGACAGCGAAACCCGCTCCGACGGCAGCACCGACTACTCTTCCGGCCATGCGGCTGGCGTCGGCGTGGGTAACAACGTGCGCTACTGGTTCCGGGAAGACGCGTACAACGCGCCGCGCTCCTATGTGGATTTTTCGCTGCAATACCGAGTGAAAGTGTCTGGCGATGACCGCGCCAAAGGTGTTTTCGCTCGTCTGACTTACTCCTATTGAGGACGGATATGCACCCTCGTATGTATTGGCTGATGTCGCTTGGACTGAGCCTGGGCATGGCGTCGACAGCGGCTCAGGCTGCTTCGGAAATCGCTCAACTCTATGCACCGAAGCTGCCGGAAGGCTCTTCCTGGGTGCGGGTGGTCAATCCCGCCGACGGCGCCGTGCAAGTGAGCGTGGATCGCAAGCCCGGCGTTGCCCTGTCTGCGCAGTCGGTGGTGGCCAGTCCTTTCCAGGTGGTGGACTCGCGGCAACCGCTGCGCATCACGATCAACGAACGTGAGCTCAAGGGCCTGAACGTCCCGAAAAACGCCTTTGTCACGGTGATTCTGGGCAGCGATCCTGCAGCGGCCCCCCGTCTGGTGATCGACCCGCAGCCGCGCGGCAAAGACTTGCGTGCCGAACTCAACGTCTACAACCTCAGCGCCGGCTGTGAGAAAGCCGATATCAAGCTGGCCAACGGCTCCAGCGTATTTAGCCAGCTGCCGCTCAACGGCCAGGCGCAGCGCACTATCAATCCGGTGCAGGCGACGCTGATTGCCAGCTGCGATCAAAGCGCCAGCCTGCCGCTCAAGCTTGAGCCATTCAAGGCCGGTGACCGTTACAGCCTGTTCCTGGTCGGCTCACGCCAGACCCCCCGCCTGATTGGCCTCGTTGACCAGACTGCCCCATGACCTCTTTAGTAAGATCTCGCCATATCCTGCGTCGCCCTCCGGTATCCGGCCTGATTGCCGGTGTACTGCTGAGCCTGTCCGGCGCCGCTGCCCAAGCTGATTCTGCAGTGATCACCGGGCAGGGCGGCTGGTTATTTCCTGCGTGGGAAAGCCTGAACACCGTCGATAACCCCGGCATTGCCCGGGACATCGCCCTGATCAAGGACGTCCAACACCAACTTGAGCGCGAGAAAATCGCGCTCGTGGTGCTGGTGGTGCCGATGAAAGCGCCGTTCTACGCCCAGCGCCTGCCTGCCGACCACCCTCTGAGCCCGGCCGTGGTGCAGCGCTACGACCGTTTGCAAGGCGAACTGACGAAGGCTGGCCTGACGACGCTGAACATCAAGCCGATACTCCAAGCCACGGAGCAGGGCAAGCAGACGGCGTTTTACCGCGCTGATTACCACTGGACCGCGTGGAGCGCCGAAAACACGGCCGATGCCACTGCGAAACTGATCACCGGACGCTATCGCCTGCAGGGTGAACCCGGCGGCGGTGCAGTGCTGGGGGAGTGGTTCGACAAGCGTGCCTTCGGCGATCTGGCCAGCAACTTCCTGCCGTCGATCAAGCGCAAAGCCATCGGCCGAGACATTTACACCGTGCGCCATCAGGTCGAGAAAGACCTGCTGATCGACGACGCCCCGGCCCCTGTTCAGGTCATCGGCAACAGCTTCGTGCAGCCTTACCTTGGTTATACCCAGAAACTGTCCAACGCCCTGGACCGCCCGGTCACGTTGACCTGGAACCCCGGCGACGTCGGCCCGTGGGCAACACTGCTGCAATACCTCGAATCACCGGACTTTGCTCAGCACAAGCCGCAGGTGATCGTGTGGCAATTCAACGAGGGCCAGTTCCACCTCGGCCCCGATGCAGCCGCCCAGTGGAATGCCAAGGGAGTGACGTCGTTGGGCCAGTGGCGCCAGCGCATCAACAAGGCCCTGCCTTGAAGATTGTCCCGGGGCGCCTCGGGCGTGCGACTCTAGCTGTCCTGCTGCTCGCAGCGACACTGGTCACAGGCACCGCCATGTTTTACGTCACCACGCAAAAACGGCTGGACCCTGGCATCGTTGGCATCGTCTGGCAGCCCGATAACAAAACAGTGGGCATCAAGGGGCAATGGGACCAGCTCGGAGCCAAAGAATTGCTGGTGCAATGGACCGTGGTCGACGATCAGGCGTTTGTGCCTGGCACCGGTCTGCCCAGCGTGCCGGTCCTGCCCGATTGGGCACGTATCGCCAAAGAGCCCTGGGCTCAGGATGTGATCATAGGCCTGGCGGGATACTTCAGCGAAAACCGCTCCCGGGACAACATCGAGCAACTGGCGGCCGTCTCGGAGCGCATCGCCAAACTGCCGACTCCGCTGCACGTCACCGGCTACTACTTCCCGGCCGAAGTCGACCCCAGCTGGACCCGTGCCAAGGAGCTGCCTGCGCTGCTGGCCAAGCTTCCGCGTCCGTTGTGGATCAGCGTCTATGACGGCGCCAACATCGGCCCGGCCGCCACAGCAGACTGGCTCAAGCAATGGCTGCCAGACGACATCGGCGTGTTCTTTCAGGACGGCGTCGGGGTCTACGCCCGTACTGCACCGGTAGCCCGCACCTACGCCGACACCCTGCGTGAACGCTTGGGCAAGGACCGCGTGCGCATCATCGTCGAAGCCTTCCGCCCTAACTACGGCGGCGGTTTCCGCTCCGCAACGGCCGCCGAACTCAAACCGCAGCTCGCCGCCTATGACGGCTACCCGCTGTACCTGTTCGATGGCCCGCATTACGTGACGCCGGCGTTGGTGAAAGCGTTGGCGAAGTAATTATTCACGTCCCGTTTCGCGCGTGGGGACGTCACCAGACGATGGGGGTGTCGTCCCAGGCCCAAAAGGTCCCGCTGTCGGCCGGCCCATGTGCGCCCACCACCTCAAGAATACGGTCCGCCGAGAACGCCGGTTCGAACAACTGGCCCTCAGGCACGTTCCCCTGGAATGGCCGGGACAGCTCGGTGTCAGTGGTGCCTGGGTGTATGGCCAGGACAGTCGAGGCAGGGTTCAACCGTTTCAGTTCGATGCTGGCCGTGTGCAGCAACTGGTTGAGCGCCGCTTTGCTGGCTCTGTAGCTGTACCAGCCTCCCAATCGGTTATCGCCAATAGAACCAACCCTCGCCGAGAGCGCCGCGAAGGTAGAAGGTTGTTTGCGCAATAAAGGGAGGAGGTGTTTAAGCAGCAGGATCGGCGCGAACGTGTTGGTCCCAAAGCTGGCTTGCAGGCTCGCAAGCGTCAACTGAGCCAGACCCTTTTCTGGTTTTGCGCCGTCCTGATGAAGAATGCCCAGCGCGCTGATAACCAGGTGCAGATGGTCGCATCCGGCAAGCGTCTCGCTCACGAGCGCTTCGAGGGATTGCTCATTGCGCGCGTCGCAGTCGACTCGTTTCAGGCGCTGGCCATAGCGTTCTGCAAGCGCTGCCAGTTCTGAGGAGGTGCTGGCGTTTCGCGACACTCCCCATACCTGCGTCACATCATCGCGAGCCAGCAACGCCGCGCACAGTGCCAGGCCAATACCCCGGCTGGCGCCGCATATCAGCACATGAGCTTCGCTGTTCAGTTCGGGTATCAAACGCATAAGGCACCTTGAGGGGCGTGGCTGAAGTGTGTTTATGACCCTGAGTCAGGTTTTGATGTTCAGGTTTCGTGGCGTTCGGTTATGGACTAGCCTCTTCGCCAACCGTGATCATGGCACAGGACATTGGCTCATTCTCATGGGCGCTCTACACGCCTTACCCTGGAGATAAAATCATTTATGGAAAATAAACTGGCCTCCAAGACAGCCGTCGTTACCGGCGCGGCTCAAGGCATCGGTACCGCCATTGCAAAACTCTTTGTGCAAGAAGGTTGCTTCGTTTACGTCACGGATATCAACGAAGCGCTTGGTCGTGCGGTTGCAAGCGCGTTGGGGGCGCGCGCCTGTTTTCTGCGTCTGGATGTGCGGCGTGAAGAAGATTGGCAACGATTGGCCGGGCAGATTTCAAATGACGGCCGCCGTTGGGATGTTCTCGTCAATAACGCGGGCATCACCGGATTCGAGGATGGCGCTGTGCGGCATGACCCGGAACATGCACGGCTGGAAGATTGGCGTTCGGTGCATCAAACCAATCTCGACGGGGTATTCCTCGGATGCAAATACGCCATTCGCTCCATGCGCCCGTCAGGCGCCGGTTCCATCGTCAACATCTCCTCTCGCTCCGGTCTGGTGGGTATTCCAGGTGCCGCCGCGTATGCGTAGTCCAAAGCTGCCGTTCGCAATCACACTAAAACGGTGGCGCTTTACTGCGCCGAACAAGGGCTGAAGATTAGATGCAACTCGATACACCCGGCGGCCATTCTGACCCCCATGTGGGAACCCATGTTAGGCAGCGATGCCGGTCGCGAAGCGCGAATGGCTGCGCTGGTTCGAGACACGCCGCTCAGGCGATTCGGAATGCCTGAAGAGGTGGCCGCTCTGGCCTTGTTGCTCGCGTCGGATGAAGCCACGTACATCACGGGCAGTGAGTTCAACGTTGATGGTGGGCTGTTGGCCGGAACGGCTGCGACTCCCGCAATCGTAGGTGACAGCGAAACCTAGGCATTAATGTCGCGGGGGCGGGAGACGGTTCTGCCCGATAACGGCCCATCGCTGGGAGCAGCTTTTGACCCCTCGGCAGTACAAAAATGTAGTACATGGCGGGGAACCGATTTGCGTGCTGGTACCACACACAGCTACGAACATGCCTTGCCTACTTGTAACGCCCTTGGTAGCAGCTTCCCACGTGCCAGGGCGCTTTATAAGAAGGCGCTGACGGATTGGTGATTTCATGCTCACAGACCCCAACCTGCGTTTTTCTACGCCGTCTCGCTCGCCCCGGGCCCGCAATGCGCCCGCCGACACGACGCTAAACGGCCTCCCGCCAATGGGGGACGACACCCGCTCCTGGCTGACCGAAGTGGCCCGAGCACTGGGCCTGTCTCCCCAGGCAGCCGCCACTTTCACACGCTACGGCATGCTGACGCTGTCACCCTTGAACGTGGTGATGGTCCGCCAGCAAGAGGAACCACCCAGATGGTCCCTGCTGGGGTTCATTCAGTCGCCGACCGGGATCAGCCCTTTGCTTTGGCGCGAGGCCCTGCTGCGCGCCAACTGCGTGAGCATGGCCCTGGACACCTGCGTGTGGGCCCAGGATGCAAGCGGCGCCACGCTGCTGGTCAAGCAATTGCCCTTCTACCACCATAACGACAGCCAGGCGCTGATCAAGGCCTTCGAGCAGATGCAAGCGTTGGGGGCCAGCCTGCTGGTCACACTGATAGCCGCCGCCAACGCCAGCGAGAATCCTCCCGAACAGCCCTCGGCGGATATGGCACCGGCGAACTCGCAATTGGCGCAGCTGGGCGAGAAGGTCGACGCCATCGCTCAGCAGCAGATCAACGACCAGTGGCACCGACCTTTGCTTGAGCGGGCCTTCACTGCTCTGCAAGTGCCGCTGCCAGGCCAGGCGTTCGGTAGCGTGGGCTCGCTTAAGGTGAATGATCGCTACATCGACATCATCGCCGACCCCGACCAACGCCACCTGTTGCTCAGCACGCCGGTGGCGGTTGCCCTGAACGGCAATGAGCAACGCGGCGCCGCGTTGCAGAGCAATCTGTACTTGATGACCGGCGCCCAATGTGGCGTCGCCCTGGCACCGGCTGGCGCCAGTCTGCAAGCGCGCTGGGACAGTACTGGGCTCGATGGCGACGACCTGGCGAGCTGGCTGGTGCGTTTCGTGACCCTGGCCGTTGGCATTGACAGTAATCACCGGACTGGGGCTACCTCCGGCAGGCGTTTGAACGGGAGCAATATCTGATGGTTGGCGGCATTGGCAATAACCACGTTACGGCCCCTCTACTGCCCAGCACGCAGCCGTCTGCAGGCAACGCAGGCAATGCGGGGCATCAACCACCTACTCTGCAGGACCGCTTGCGCAATGCTGGTCACTCGGCATTGGCGACGGGTGGCATGCTCATTGACGATACGCGGAACAGCCTGCCTTCGGGCCGCACCATGGGCGCCATGGCGGGGCACGCGTTGCAACAGGCGGTGACTTGCGGGGCCACGACCTTCGCTCGGGAAGAAGTGTTCATGCATGCCTACAATGCCATGCTGCCAATACTTCAGGACCAGGGTGCCCCGGCGTTGATGGCCGCCCAAGTGGCGGTGTCGGGCACCAAGATCGCGGCGAACCTCTATCGTCATTCACGCCTGGACCACCCGGATCCGGAAGCGGGGGTGAGGGGCCACTTTGGCCTCAGCCCCGAGCAGTGGCAGAGCAAGACGCCGACCGAAAAAGCCGCGCTCACGGCCGAACATAAGAGCGACTCGCGCAATGTGACGCGCAACGAGATCGTGGCCGACGCCGCTTTCCTGGTGATGTCCGCGCTGAGCCACAGCCATGGCGATGGCGCCCTGGCTGCCCGGGTGCTGGCGACCCAGATGCGCAATCTGACCTACGCCGCCAGCCGCGAAACCTTGCAGGCGACCGTCTCCACGACCACCAGCAGCAACGGCACGAGCACCCATGGTGTCAATTCCGATCATATGAACGCCAATGCCTGGACGTACTCAGCGATGACCCTGGCCATGGGTTACCTGCAAGATGCGGTGATCGGCCATGCCTTGCCCGCCGGGCAATCGGCGGCGGGCCCAACGGTTAATGATGAGCATGGCAAACCACTGACCGGCGCGGCGCTCAACAGCGCGATCAACACGGTGGCGGGCATACGCGCCTTGGCTAACACCGCGATCGAGACAGTGGATGCCTACCGGGGCAAGCACGCCAGCCTTGCTGAAGTGGGCGATACGCAAAAGCTTCAGACCGATGCAAGCAAATTGTTACCGCTCAAGGATTATGAGCGTTTGCTTGACCATTCTCCTGCGCGCTTGAGCTGGAACAATATTTCAGGGGCCCTGCCCCTGGCGCTGGACACTCTGACCAAGGGCAAGGTCTCGCCCGCTGTGTCTCAGTTCTTTAATAACGCTGGCGCCGCTGCCATGTTTGGTTTGACCTACGAAACGGTCAACAAGACCTACAATGCCCATGCCACCAACCGGGCTGCCCGCGCCGCATTGAATACCGGTAGCCCCCAGACTACCGGCGGCCAGGCGGGTGTTACCGCCACGGTAGCACCGGCGCAAGTGCAGCCAACTCCAACTGCACCGGCGCAAGCGCAGCCAGCTCCAGTCGCGCCGGCGCAAGCGCAGCCGGCTCCAACTGCACCGGCGCAAGCGCAGCCAGCTCCAGTCGCGCCGGCGCAAGTGCAGCCGGCTCCAACTGCACCGGCGCAAGCGCAGCCAGCTCCAGTCGCGCTGGCGCAAGTGCAGCCAGCTCCAACTGCACAGGCGCAAGCGCAGCCAACTCCAATTGCGCCGCCGCCGGCGCCTGTCGCCCAGCCGGCTCCAGCCCAACCTGCCCAGGCCCCGCAACCAGCCGCCCAGGCCAGCACACTTGCCCCGGCAACACCGGCGAGCCGAACTGCACCCAAACCAGCGCCAGTGCCGACCTCCGCCCTGGCCCAAGCCTCTATGAGGTCTCAAGCCCGTTTTGCTAATGTGGGCGTAGGCCAATCGTCCGCGGGCCCTGCCCGTTCGCCGGCCGCCGTGGCTGCCGGTGCCGCTGCCATTGCTCGTGCCGCCGCTGCCGCTCGACCCGCGCCCATGCCCACATCGACGCCGACCGCCGCTCAAGCCGCCGCTGCCTTAGCCACACCTGTCGAGCCAAGCGATGCGGCAGCGCCTGCACCTGAGAGCATAAATATGGACTTGGCAGACAGCTCGAGCGGGAAGCCGTAATCGGCAGGGGAATGTCAGCGTGCGGTGAAGGTACCTACCCGATCCGCCGCCTCCATCATCAGCAAGATCAAGCTGGCCAAGACCGGGCAGGGCGGGGCCTCGGGGATCTGGGGCCCAATCCAAACACCGATTACCGGCAAGATGATCGATACCATCACCCGCAGACCCCGGGTTATTTTGCCCGCCCGTTAGTTGCGATGGCCGGCCCGGAAGAGGCCCCGATTTACCTCCGACGCGTGCTGCGACGGGATATCGTTTCGAAGATGGTTCATGATTCCCCAGAGTGTGTTTTTTGTTCTGCAACGCTTATGTCGCAGCCATCGCGTGTGTTGGGGCGCCTGCTGAAACTACAAGTGCTTATAGGTCGCGGATCGAAAGGTCAGTACATGCAACCGCCGACATTCAGCTTTTACCCTGGGCGGCTGCAATTGGCAGCTAGCTGACCTCAACGAGCGGCCGATCTAGGTCGACCCTAAGCGGCCGCTCAGACTTAAGCCCCCCTAACGCTTAGCTGAATCGAGCGATGTTTACGTTGAATCCCTGGGAATGTGTAAGAGCATGACGTATTTCTTGCGCTGGTAATTGGAGCTGGCATCGCCGCTTTGCATAGGAAGTGTAGGGCTGCCTGCTCCTTAGAATGGTCATCACTCAGGCCCGTCAGAACCGTCCTGTCAACGGATACTCCACGGCCAACCTGATTTGCTCCGCATCTAGCTCTGCCTGAGCAGTATTTCCTCTGTGCAGATTATGCCGTATCGACACCGCTGCACCTTTGGCGGGCCCGCTCTGTACGACGTAGCGGGCCTCCAGATCTCTTTCCCAATGCTTACCATTGGCCCCATAACCTAGATAAGCGTAACCACCGCGAGTATCCACACGACTGCCATCAATCTTGCTGCCACGCGTATAGGCAGCGCTCAAAAGCAGACCCGGAGCGCCCCATTGCGCAAACGACAGGTCATACCGGGCTTGCCATGATTGTTCATTGGGCGCATTGAAATCCGACATCTGCACGGCGTTAGTGAGAAAGATGGCACCTCGGGTAACGTAGTCAAAAGGCGTATTCCCGTCGACGTGCTGATACCCCAATCCGAAGCTGTGTGCACCTTGAGCGTAAGTCGACATCAGACTCCAGGTCGTATTGTCGATGCGACCCGAAAGCGACTTTCCCGTATTGGTTGTGCGGTAAAGGTTCAGGTTGAAAGCAAGAGAGCGATTGTCATCCAAGGGGAACGCAAACGTGCCGCCCAGGTAGTGCTGGTTCCAGGTGTCTTCGTACCGAGAGCTGTAAAGGCTCGCAGTCATCTGTTTGGAAGGGGTAAACACCACGCCTGCAAGATCGAATGCGTTACCTTTCAAGCCGTTTGAGTAATTGACTACAAAACCTTGGTCGTGACTGGTTGCATTGCGATCAGTGCTTTCGGTGAAGTGTCCACCCACGAGCTTGACGCCTTGGAACTCATTGCTGCTAAGGAATACACCCGTCGCGGTCTCTGGCAGCAGGCGGCTATCTGAAGAGCTGAATACTGGTGTCTTTACCCGCTGCTCACCATAGGAAATGACTGTTGAACTGAACCGCAGCTTAAGCGCTGCCCCGGCTCGGCTGAACTCGTCTTTGGGATGTCCATCGTTATCCAGACCCAGCAGACGCGCTTTGCCGGCTCTGCCACCGCCGCTGTCGAGTTTCAAGCCTTGATAGGCATGTGCATCAACACCCACGCCCAGTGTTCCTTGGGTGAACCCCGACTGAACGGTGCCCATGAGACCGTATCCCCACTCCTCGGCATAGCCGTTACGATCAGCGCGTGGTTTGTATGCATTGCGAGCGCCGCCGTTGCGTGCCCCCTTCTGATAATTGCGATGGTCGTACACGCTTCGGTTAAGAACAGCCCAAGTGCTGTCCTCAATAAAACCCTTCGCCTGGGATTGTGCCGAGTCCGCAAATGCAGCGGGGCTCAGGAGGCTGGTCAACATTACGGTTCGAAAAGATAGAGCGTTCATTTGGTTTTTGACTTGTCCATGCGTTGGGCGGGAAGGTGGCGAGCATGGAACTCTTCCGTCGAGGTAGCCGATAAGCGCCTTTTAATGGACTGGCTTGTCGGATTATGCTTCGAAAGACCTCCATGCGTGCACGGCGCGCGCTCTTGCGAATGTGCGCCGTTAACCAATGGATTCAGCCTTTAGCCGCATTGGAGAGGGCTTCTGCCTTTTCAGTGAAACCGGCTACGAGCTCGATCATGGCCTTCTTGACGTTCGGCGGTGCGGTCTTCATGGAACCGGCATTGAACGGCGGATCGGGATCGTATTCACCCATCAACTGAGCGCACTCGGCGTAGGTCTGATCGCGCAGCTCAGCGACCATGCTCAGGCCGAAATCCAGTCCTGCCGTTACACCCGCCCCAGTGATTCGGTTGCGGTCGCGGACCACACGGGCATCGGTGGGAATCGCACCAAACCCGGCCAAAGCATCCCGGCACGACCAATGCGAAGTTGCCTTATAGCCCTTTAAAAGCCCTGCCGCGCCGAGGATTAGCGAACCGGAACAAACACTGGTGACGTATTTGGCACGTGCGCCGCGATCAGCCATGAATGTCAGTGTCGCGGCATCTGTTGCAGCTGCAATGGTGCCGTCCGTGCCGCCCGGGGTGAACAGCACAGTGAGGTCGCGGGGGCAGGTGTCGAAGGTAGCGGTCGGGATGATCGTCAACCCTGCATCGCTCGTCACCGGGTCCAGTGTTTTGGCGACTATGTGAATTTTGGCGCCCATGAGAGAGCCGAACATGCAGTGTGGCCCGATCAGGTCCATGACCGTCATGCCGGGGTAGATCAGCATTCCTATTTGCTCGTCACCTACCCAGTGCACCTTGTCCATGTCGCGGTCCATGTCAGGCATGGTGTGTGCGTACGTTGGCTGTTCAGCTGCCGAGACTGCGCGAGGAATACTGGCCGCTAACGGCGCGAGAAGCGCGCCAAGCATCAGATTACGGCGTTGGTTATCGATCATGATGGTCGTCCTTAGAAGCGGGCAGTGAGAGTGAGGTACGCCGAGCGCGGCTGAGTGGGCAACACCAAGGGCGAGCCGAGGTATTGATAGGTCTCGAAGACCTTGCGTCCCGTGAGGTTGACTGCTGAGACCGAGACCGTGTAACGGTCGAAATCGTAGGAAGTCTGCGCATCGAGCAGTGCATATCCGGGTGCGGATACTGTGTTGGGGAGGGTGAGTTCGCGTGCGCTGAGCGCTGTGATACCGGCACCGAAGCCCACACCCTTGGCGGCGCCGTCGAGTATTCGGTAACGCGCGGCGAGGCGACCGCTGTGCCTCGGCACGCGCGGCAGGCCATCACCGACCGGGATCGAGTTGTCCTGCGTCACTTCTGCCTGGGTGTAGGCATAGTTGGCCAGCAATGAAAGGGCCGTGGTCGGTTCCCAGACCAGATCCGCCTCCACGCCACGAGCGCGTTGTTCACCGCTTTGCACTGAATAACCCAGAAGCGCATTAGCAGGATCAGGATCAGGGGTCGAGACATTACGACGCGTCTGCTCAAACACCGCGAGGGTGCCGGAAAGGCCCACATCGTTGAATGCCAGCTTGATGCCCGCCTCATAGTTGCGAGACAGCTCAGGCTTGGGTGTTTCATTACCGATGAAGTTGAACGCGCCGCGAAAACCGGTGGAGTACGCGGCATAAAGCGCGAGGCTCTCGGTCAGGTCGTAGGTGACGCCCAGCCGTGGCGTAACACGATGATAAGCGGTGTCGACGCCCTGTTCTTGCTGCTTGAGGTCTAGCTGGGTCAGACGCAACGAACCCAGCAAGTGCCAACGGCCGTAGGTCGCCTGGTCCTGAAAATAAGCGGCCGTGGTCTCGTAACGATTGGTCTGAGTCACGAGTACCTCAGGCGTCGCTCCGTAGGATATCCCATAGCGTGGATTGGCCAGATCAAGCTCGCCGATCAGCTCGGCATTGGAGACACCTGAGGTGAAGTCTGTACGGTCGTAACTGGCGCCCACGAGTAATCCGTGGCTCCCGCCCAGCGCCTCGACACGGGTGCCCAAATTGGTATCGAAGGTGTTTTCTCGTACGTTTCCTGGCAGGTACAGCTTGAAAATAGGATAGACGGTGGGTGACGCAGGACTCGCCCCGAGCAACTCCGGATAAACGAAGCTGCCGTAATCGCGGAACTTGCCCTCGTAGTGCTGAGCGGTGACGCTCATCCGCGTGTCGTCATTCAACTCATGCGTGAGTTGCGCGGTGGTTGTTCGATTTTCGATAGTAGTGTGAGGCTGCCCACTGGTAGCACCCGGGAAGGCATTGCGATCAATCTGACCGCTCAATGCCTGGACGGCTGGCAGGCCGGAATATTCAAGCTGGCTGCGATCCTCGTACTGGCCGCGCAGCAACAACTCGGTCTCTGGCGTCAGCTGGAACGAGATGCTCGGCTGAATCGACCATTGATGGCCTTTGACATGGTCAATCCAGCTGTCGTTTTCCTGGTAGTCAGCGGAAAGCCGTGCAGTGACCTTGTCGCCGATGGGCGTATTGAGATCCATCGACGGATTCACCGTACCGAAGCTTCCGGTGCGCATCGACAGCAAAGCGCTTGGCTCGGCCTCGGGTCGTTTGGAAATCACATTGATCAAACCACCTAATGGCGCACCGATGCCACCGCCATAAAGGGCAGATGTAGGACCTTTGAGCACCTCGATACGCTCGGTGCCAATCAGGCTGGTTGGGTCGATGCTTGCCGCTGTCCCTCCAAATGCAGGGAGCCCGTTCATGTAAATCTCAGCCGGAAAACCGCGCACAATGGGCTGAGCAAACAGCGCCTCTTGCGGCTTGGTGGCCCTCACACCCGAGACGTTGATCAGTGCATCTGAAAGCGAGTGACTGTCTTGCTCCTTGAGCATCGATTGGGTGACGACTTGCACCGATTGCGGAACCTCATTCAGCGGCGTATCGGTCCGGGTAGCTGAAGAGGCTGTGGGTGCTGTGTAGCCGTCACGCACACCTGAAACGCTTATAGGCTCCAGTGTCCAGGTCTGTGAACGCTTGGCTAGTTGTGCGGCATCTACGGCGCCGTTCTCTGTTTGTGCGGCTTGGGCAAGCACGGGTGCCGCCAAGCCCACAAACATGCAGAAGGCATGACGCCAATACAGGCGAAATGGATCAATGTGGAACAGCGGCTCGTTCTGAGTCGAGTACATGGGATCGTCCGATGAAAGTCAGAGGCTGGCCGAGCGCGCAGGTCCGCATTCCATCAACGAGCACAACAGCCCATCGACGCAGAATCAGCGATTCGCGCTCAGCAAAAAGTAGAGGTGACGTTCAGCGGCCAAGCCGGTGGTGCCCTGCTTCGCGCACCGGGAAATACCGGCGCAGTCGTTAGCTGGGTGGTGAAGTGACTAGAACGATATTGCGGGGATGGGACATTCAGCCGCAAGACTGGCAGGTTGGATTCGGCAAGCGCGGGATGCTGGAACAGCAGCGAGCAATACCCACACTTCTCCCAGACGATCAGCGCATGTTTTTTCTCGGCAGCAGCATGGAGAGACATCTGGCTCATGCCAGGCATGTCGTGGCATTCCATGCCAGCCATCATCTGCACCGGCTGGCTTTTACCGTGGGCAAGGCTGATCCCCTGACTGATCAGCGGACCGACGAAGATCATCAGCATGGCGAACAGACTCAACCATGCTCCGATCAGACGCCTGTTACCCATTAGCCGCGCACCTGAAGATTACGCCTCGCTTTCGACAAAACGTCTGGCGGCTCGCCGGTAACCCAGGAGTGCATCCAGAACGATGAAGCCCAGGAGACTGACGCCCAGTACGGGCAGCGCAAAGCCAATGAGCAGGGCTGTCAGGATCGTCGTCCAGCGCACTCCCGGACTCAATGAGCGCCAGAGATTCAAGAGCGTTGCCTGCTGCTTGCGCGCCAAAGAGAGCGTTGGGCGACGTCGCCACCACATCACATAACCCATGACAACCATGGCAGCCAGGCCACTGGCGAAGACCACCAGCACCCATTGATTGACCAGACCCAACAACACGCCCATGTGTGCATCAATGCCCCACCGGGTGAGTTTGGCAGGCAACGAGTATTCCGAAAACCTGACGTGGTCGACTACTTCCAGCGTTTGCGGGTTGATCGACACAGCATCCACGTGCGTGGGCCAGCTGCGGTCTATCTCGCTGACTACCCAAGCTTTGTCATTGCTCGTGGAAGGCCTGATTTCAACCTTGGCAGCATCGATATGCTCGGCGCGCGCTCTGGCCAAAACTCGGTCGAACAAGGCAGGGTCCAGCACGAATTCCTGTGCCGAAGCCGCCATGTGCATATGATGCTCGGCGTGCTCGTCCATGGGCATCTGCATCGGCGTTGCCCCCGACTTGCCCAGTGAAGTTGCGACGCTAGGCGTTGACCAGCCGTAGTAGGCACGCAAAACGCCAATGTTATCGCCGGCGTACTGCGACCACGTCAGCCCGGTGGCCGAGAAGAACAGCAGCCCCAGCAGCAGCCATACGCCGGTAGTGGAATGCCAGCGGCGCACATTGCCGCGTTCGCGACTTTGCCCACGACGGCGAACTGCCCACAGTGTCAGGCCGCCGAGTGCCGCCACCCACAACCACGAGGCGGCCAACTCGCTGTAGATCCTGCCGATGTCCCCAAGCAAAAGACCTCGATGGAACTGATCGATCCAGGTCCGCAGCGGCAGTACACCGCTGGTACCGTAGACCTTCATGTCCCCGCGAATCTCGCCACTCACCGGATCTACGAACAGCGCCCGGTGCTCTGACGGGCCAAAGCCCGGATCGTTGAACATAACCCGAGTGGTATCCCCTTGCCCGGGGGCAGGGCGTACCGCTGCAATGCTTAGACCTGGACCTGCTGATGCCTGGGCGTGCTGAATCTGATCCTGCAAGCTCAGAACAGGGCCACGGCTGTCTGTGTGGAGGGCATGTGCGTAGAGCGAATCTTCGATCTGAGGAGTTAACGCATAGACGATCCCGCTCAAAGCCGCGACCAGCATGAACGGACCGACAAATACACCGATGTAAAAGTGGAGCCTTTTCAGAAAGGCGACAAATGCCCCGGACGATTGGGGCTCCGTGCGTGAAGATGATACGGACATAAGGACTCACCAACGTGTAAACGCGTCCGAACGGGATCACATCCCGGAAGACTATAAATTGGTTATTCGTGCGAGCGATGCTCACACTTCCACGACAGCCGCTAAGGGGCCTGTGGATTGAGTCCTGGGAGGGAGTGGCGTGATATTTTGCTCAGACAGAGGTCGGGCAACACGAAACGCGGACTGCGGGTACGGATCAGCCAGCTCAGCGCCACGAAAAAGATCATCGCCAGCGTGAGTGTCCCGGCGAATGAACAGTCTGCCGACTGCATCTTCATACTGTCTGACCGATCCTTCTTTACTGAAGCACCGTCCATGGACATAGGCATCTTGTGATGCCCACCATGCATATCCGACATGCTGTGGGCAGCAGGGGAGGCTGGGCCCGCTGCATCACCGGCAGAAGCCGACATCATCCGGCCGTGGCCGACACTGCACGCAAGACCATTGAACAGGACAACTGCATAAAGTATCCAGGCAATGGCCGAGCAGTGGGTTCGGAAAAAATTCATGGCGGGTAATTTAGCATCTCTCGCATGGCCTAAGCACACGTTTACGACCTGTCAAAACGACGCAGTGCCTTGCAAAACGCGCGCAGTCGATCTGCCTGGCAAGATCGTGAACAGCCATGGGGTTCCCATCCGCATACCCGCCAAGTTGTGCAGCCGCACATCCAGGCATGCACACGTCGGCTCTATCGTCTCAGCTTCAGGTCAGTTCCATTCGATCAAAGCCTTTGAATCGATACAAAGCCACAGACGCTAGCCAGCTCAACACGAAAACAGCGATGATCAGATAACCCAGCATGCCAAAGTGATCGTTCATGTCGCCGACCAAGTCCCAGAAAGGTCCCTGCAGGGACAACTTGTCCGCTAATAACCCCAGCCCCTCCACGCCGCTTATCAGTACCGCGACTACGACGGACACCAGGGTGATGGTCATGTTGTAGTAGATCTTACGCATGGGCTTCAGGTAGGCCCAGCCATAGGCGCCAAGCATGAGGTGCCCGTCAAGGGTATCAACCAGTGACATGCCTGCGCTGAACAAGATCGGAAAGACCATGATCGACCACGGCGACATGCCTTGTGCGGCCTGTGATGCCGAGATACCCAACAGCGCAATTTCTGAGGCAGTATCGAAGCCCAGTCCGAACAGAAAGCCCAGTGGAAACATGTGCCAGCTGCGAGTGATGACGCGAAACAGCGGACGGAACAGGCGTGCTAGGAAGCCGCGGTTGGCCAGTAGTAGGTCAAAGTCGTCATCGTTATACTTGCCTCCGGCGCGGACGTTCTTCCAGGCCTTGTAGATCGAGCGCAGTATGATCAGGTTCATGAGCGCGATGAGCAGGAGGAAGGTGGCTGATACAGAAGTGCCGATGACTCCGCCGATTTCTTTAAAGCCCTCGAAGCGATCGCTCAGGGCCGAAGTTGTCAGCGCCACTAGCAACGAAGCGATCACAACCACTGCGGAATGGCCCATGGAGAAGAAGAACCCGACCATGGCTGGGCGCTGTCCTTCCTGCATCAGCTTGCGCGTGACGTTGTCGATTGCCGCGATGTGATCGGCATCCACGGCATGGCGCAGCCCAAAGCCATAGGCGAGCAGAGCGGTACCGAGCAACACGGGGTGATCCCGGAAAGCGATGAATGCCCACATCCAGGCGAACACATTAATGGCCAGTAACAACGCATAGGTACTGATCAGCTTACGACGTGTTTCGGGATTGGCATTGCGGATGACGTTACGCCATTTGGAGAACATGAGCCTACCTCGGGAAAATGCGTCCCATTGGTGAAGATGAAGATCGGCAAAGACAGGTCTGGCTCCCAGCTAACTGGTTACAGTGGCGCGACCGCGCGGAATTTCACCGGCTTCCGTCTTTACGATAGTGTTGAGCCGTCTCAGTTTAACCCTGCGCGGGTCGAAGTCGACGGCTGTTTTGATGAGAGCAGCATGCGCCACCCATACCGGCCGGCGTCTGGCAGAGGACAGTCCGATCGGAGCCCTCGGCGGCCTGATTAGAAGACTCACATTTGCATATGATTCTCCACCAGCTTCAAGTCTTTGCTCAATTGAATCCGCAACGCAGAGATCAATCTTCGTGCGTTGTCCGCCAAAGGCTTCCCCGGGCGGAACAACAGTAAGCTGGTGAAGTTAACCTTAAGGGAGAACGGCCGAATGACCAGGCCACGGTCAATGTAATCCACAACCGCGACCGGGTTAGCGAAGCCAAAGCCGATGCCACGCATTGCCATCTCGCAGACTGTGTGGGCATAGGGCGTTTCAATCCTGATATTCGGCGTGACACCGTAAGGAGCTAGCGCGGCCTCCAATCGCCGACGGCTACTGTCTTCTGGGTTGAGCGCGATGAAGTCATGATCGCCTATGTCCTGCGGGGTGATCACTGACAGCCTGGCAAGTGGGTGATGGGGTGGCATTGCCATAACGCCTGGCGAATCCAGAAAAGACGAATGTTCAAGCCCTGCCACAGGCATCTCATCTGCCATCAGGCCAAAATCGCATTGGCCGGACGATACGTCTTGATGAACCTCCCTTGAGCTCAGCACCCGTAATGAAAGCCTCATGTCTCGCGCTGCCAGATCGAAAGAGGAAAGGGCCCTGGGCATGAACGCATTGCCGAGTGCGGGATGGACGGCAATGGCCAGGCGATCGGTGCCGAATTGCTTGAGGCTCTTGATCCGATGCTCGATGGCGTCCATTCCGATGAAGAGTCTGTCCACATCCACCATCAACGCGTGGGCTTCCTGTGTGGGTACCAGGCGACCGCGAATCCGATGAAAAAAAGCCAGCCCGGCTGAGGTCTCCAGTTTGCGAATCGCCTGGCTGACAGCGGGCTGCGATATTCCGAGCATATTGGCGGCTTTGCTGGTACTGCCTGCGTTCATGACGACCCGGAACACTTCGATCTCGCGGATGCTCATCTGTGCAGCCTATAATCTTTGCTTATTGAGTTAATAATTCTACGTGTAGCCGCCTTGGTAGGTCTATTGAACAATGTGCTTCAGTGTTAGTGACCCAACAAGGCGCATTCAGATGAAATTCGTAGACCCTGCCGGCAGCCCTTATGCCAGCCTCTCGCCAAGTGTGTGGCGAGGTTCGACTGTGGTATTCGACTCTTTCGAAGATTTCGTGAGTCGTAAAAGCCGTCAGCCAGATGGCTACAGCTATGGCATTACAGGTACGCCGACTTCCCGCGCCCTTGAGCGTCAAGTCGCAGAGCTTGAAGGGGCACGCCATTGCGTGATCATGCCGACCGGGGCTTCCGCGCTCATTACGACAGTCATGGGCTTTGTCCGAGCTGGCGACCACCTGCTTATTTCTGATTCCTGCTACGGCTCACTCAAGACGTTTGGTCGCCAATGGTTGGCCCAGTTTGGTGTGGAGGTCGAGTTCTATCCGCCGACTATCGACGCTGGGATCGAGCCGTTGATCCGGCCGAATACTCGCATGATCTGCATGGAAGCGCCCGGCACCGTCACCATGGAGATGCAGGACATCGGCGCTATTACCGCCATCGCCAAAAGGCACGGAGTGCTGACCATGATGGATAACACATGGGCCAGCCCCCTGTACTTCAAAGCTGTCGAGCACGGCGTCGACTTCGTCGTCCAGGCGGCCACGAAGTATTTCGGCGGACACTCCGATCTTCTGATGGGAACCGTCAGTCTCAACGACCCGGACCACTACGCCACGCTTCGGGAAACTCAAAGCATTTTCGGTCAGGCGACCAGCCCCGAAGATTGCTTCCTGGTCCAGCGGGGGCTCCAGACCTTTGAGCTTCGGCTGCGTGAGCAAAGTCGAAAAGCACTTGTGGTCGCGCGTTGGCTGGAGGCTCAACCGTTAGTACGACAAGTGCTCTTTCCCGCTCTGGAAAGCGATCCTGGTCATGACCTTTGGAAAAGGCAGTTCGAGGGTAGTGGCTGTCTGCTTTCGATCATCCTGGAGCCCGCTACCGATGAAAGTGCATTCGGCGCGTTCTTCAATGCCTTGCAACTCTTTCCCATCGGGGCGAGCTGGGGCGGTACGCATAGTCTGATTGCCTACTATCCGGCGTCGCAGCAACAGGCGCGGCAATTCTCGCCAACAGATCAACCTGTCGTGCGTATCTCGATCGGCCTTGAGGATGAGGCGATGCTGATTGCCGATCTGGCCAGTGCCCTGGATGCGTACGCCCGAGTGCGCTGACTCCACACAGCACGCTGCGCTTTAGACGCGGCGGCGACACAAGTTTTTTCTGCCGTTACTCCCGCGCGCCCATTGAGGCCGCACACTCAAATGAGGATGGACAAAAATGAAACAGAACGGCATTCGTTTCGCGATCGCAATGGTGTTGTCACTGGGCATCGGCTCGGCTGCGGTCGCTGAGGACTCCCTGCAGAACCTGCGTGAGCGTGGCGTTATCCGCGTCGCCAATACACAGGCAAGCCCTCCCTGGAGTTATCTGGGGCAGGACAATCAGCCAGCAGGGTACGACGTGGCAATCGCCAAGGAAGTCGCCAAGCGCATTGGCGTAGCAAAAGTTGAGTTCATAGCCGACAGCTTCAAAAGCTTCGTCGAGGGATTGAAGGCGGACAAGTACGATATGGTGATGAACGACCTCACACCCACTGACGAACGTAGGAAGCAGGTAGATTTTGCGAGTCCTTATGGCGTTGAAGAGTTCTACATTTTCATTCGCAACGATAATGCGGACATTCACAGCATCAAGGACATGCCAGCGCACTCCATCGGGGTAACGTCAGGAACCAGCAATGAGTCCTGGGCACGCAAGCACATGACCACGTCCGACATCCGGGCCTACGAAAACGGTGGTCTGGTATTTAATGACCTCGCCATCGGGCGCGTGGATGCCGTGTTGTCCTCTTTGTTCGGCGGTGAGAAATACAGAAAGGTTAATAACCTTCCGATAAAAGCAGTAGGTGAGCCGCTGACGTATCAGCTTTCAGCTCCGGCACTGGCCAAGGGTAAAGACAGCTTGCGTGACGCCGTCAGTAAAGCCATTGAGTCAATGGTCGCGGACGGCACAGTGGACGCTGTGGCCAAAGAGTGGATCGGGCCTGATTACCACATGACTAACGGCATCAAGGCCGCCCTCGCCGAACTGAACGAGGAATAGGTGATGTGGGATCTATTTCTACGCGCATTGCCTTTGTTGCAAAAGGCGATCGTTGTGACGCTAGGGCTTGGGCTGGGCGCGTTTGTATTGGGTACCGGCATCGGGCTGATGATTGCCCTGATGCGAATCTCCCCGGTGCGTTTGTTCCGTGTGCTTGCCTTCAGCTATGTCTCGCTCTTTCGCGGCACACCGTTGTTGGTACAGATACTCCTGATTTACTTCGGGCTGCCGCACTACGGCATCGTCATGACGCCGATACCGTCTGCGCTCCTGGCACTTACGCTTTTTTCGGCGGCATACCTGAGTGAAACCTTCCGTGCAGGCATTAGCGCGGTCGACAGCGGCCAGTGGGAAGCGGCTAACTCGATGAGCATGGGGTACTGGACCTGCCTTCGCCGCATCATCATCCCGCAGGCGTTTCGGATAGCACTGCCGACCATGGGAAGCCGACTCATTGCGTTGATCAAGGACACCTCACTGGCCTCGACGATCACCGTAATGGAGTTGACTCGCGTCGCTGAGCAATTAGGTGCCTCCACGTTCCGTTACATGGAAATGTTCTTGATGGTGGGTGCGATGTACTGGGTGATCAACCAGGTGTTGACCATCCTGCAAACCTGGCTGGAAGGCCGCTGGACGAGGCACATGCGATGAATGCAAGCACTGTACGTGTTACTGGCCTGAGCAAGTCCTTCGGTGATCTTGCCGTACTCAAAAATATTGATCTGGAGGTACAGGCTGGCCAGGTCGTTGTTATTCTAGGGCCTTCGGGGTCGGGCAAGACGACGCTTCTGCGCTCTTTGAACCTCCTGGAAAAACCAGACGCCGGCGTGTTGGAGGTGTGTGGTCACCGGGTCGAAATTCCAAGCAATGGGCGGTTCGACCGGGCAACGCGCAAGCAAGTGGCGCTGCTTAGGCAAAAGACCGCCATGGTCTTCCAGTCCTTCAACCTTTTCCCGCACATGACGGCGCTTGAAAACGTCATCGAGGGGCTCCTCAGCGTGAAGAAGGTCCCACGGGCACAGGCGCTTGAGCGAGGGCGCCATTTGTTGGATCAAGTCGGTCTCGCTGACAAAGCCGACAGTTATCCGGCCAAGCTTTCAGGTGGCCAGAAGCAGCGTGTCGCGATCGCGCGAGGGCTATCCATGGACCCTGAGGTGATCTTCTTCGACGAGCCGACTTCAGCACTGGATCCCGAGCTGCGTGACGAAGTGCTCGGGGTCATGCGTGAGCTGGCCAACACCGGTATGACCATGCTTGTGGTGACTCACGAGCTGCGCTTTGCCCGGGAAGCGGCAGATCGCGTGGTGTTCATGGAAAACGGTGTGGTGATCAAGGATTGCTCCACTGAAGCGTTCTTCGGTGGGGAAAGCGGAGAGCGCATTCAGCAGTTCCTGCGCCGATATTAATCACCCGAGTTTGGCCGAAAGCAGCCTTATTTAATGGCTGTTCTCGACCAAGCGGTTATTGGGGATTAGCTACCGCTCCATGCTTATTTAGGACTTTCAGGCGCGCCGTCGCTCTTTGCACCGCCGCCATTTTCTCCGGCCACTTCATGCGTCTCCACTTTCTGATGTCTTCCTTATTTCGTAAGCGTCCGGCGAACTCACCTTCCGAACTCCAGCTTTAAGGGCGATGGTGTCCGTATATTTTAAGCGGACGCGATCGTCCTTATCGCGGGATTTCCATGCGCCACCGAACCTCCTATCCGAAAACGTTCAAAGCCCAAGTCGTTCAGGAATGCCTGCAACCTCGCGCATCCATTTCCAGTGTCTCCAGCGAACACGGCATCAATACCAACGTCATTTTTAACTGGATGCCGCTCTACCGAGATCAGCCCGCAGGGACTTCACTAACGACATTCGTCCCGATAAACCGCACCTAAACGGCCAGCCGAAGCGTCAGTGATCAACGAGTTGCCAATGGCCGGCCAAGTGATCACGGTGAAATGGTCGACCTCAGATCGCGAGGGCTGCGCGCAATTTATCAGGGCTGTCGCTTAATGCCCCTTGGCGCCACTCCGCTGCGTGATCATGAGCGTTCCTAATACTTTATTGAAATCAATTCGTTTTTATTCATACAAGCTCCCCGCGTAAAATGCGCCCAGCTCTTCACGATCGGCAGATCTAAAGTCTGCGACGTGAGAAAACGGAACAACGGCCACATCTGAAAAGCACTCAGCAGATTCAGATCTGGCACGATGAACAGGCTCCCATGCACGATGAACAAAGACCTCATATTTTCCATCAAGAGCATTTGCTTTGATGAAAATTACTCTCCCTCGGACAGTTCCCGACTCACGACTAACTTTGCCAATTTGGCCAGGGGAGAGTGCCGTGAGGAGAATTTGCGCAATACGTTGAAGATGATAGATAACCGCTTCAATGCCCTTGCGCATTGGGACAACCCTACGGGTGATCGTTACACGGTCAAGCTGGATATCATTTCCGCCGAAATGAATATCGATGCGCACAGTCGAGAACACGCGATTCCGTTGATTGAGGTGCTAAAGACCACGATTGTTGATCAGAATACCGGTGAGCGCATCAACGGCATCGTCGGCAACAACTTTTCGTCCTATGTGCGGGACTATGATTTCAGTGTGCGGTTGCTGGAGCACAACAAGAACCAGTCCGGGTTCAGTACGCCAGAAGACTTTGGCCGATTGCACGGCAAGCTATTTAAGTCGCTCGTCAACTCAAATGCCTACAAAGAGCATTCTGAAAAGCCGCCTGTGATCTGCCTGAGCGTGTCGAGCACCCGAACCTACCATCGCACCGAGAATCAGCATCCTGTGCTGGGCTTCGAGTACGAGCAAGACGCGTACTCGTTGACCGATGAGTATTTCAAGAAGATGGGCTTGCAGGTGCGCTACTTCATGCCGCCCAACAGCGCTGCACCGTTGGCCTTTTATTTCTCGGGCGATTTGCTGGGTGACTACACGAACCTTGAGCTGATTGGCACCATCAGCATCATGGACACCTTCCAGAAAATTTATCGGCCTGAGATTTATAACGCTAACTCGGCGGCTGGAAAATCTTATCAGCCGAGCTTGCAGAACCAGGACTACTCGCTGACTCGAATTGTGTATGACCGAGAGGAACGTAGTCGGCTGGCTGCCGAGCAAGGAAAGTTTGCGGAAGAACAATTCATCAAGCCCTATCAAGCCGTGCTTGAACAGTGGTCGCTTAGCTGCGCTCTCTGATTATTTGGAAATCAAGGTTTTCACACATGAAAAAACTGTTGCCCACTTCGACCGCCGGAAGCTTACCTAAACCGTCTTGGCTGGCTCAACCTGAGACCCTCTGGTCACCGTGGAAATTACAAGACGACGAATTGATTGAAGGCAAGCAAGATGCCCTGCGCCTGTCGCTGCATGAACAACAGCTGGCCGGAATTGATATCGTCAGCGACGGCGAGCAAACTCGTCAGCATTTCGTGACGACCTTCATCGAACATCTCGACGGCGTTGACTTCGAAAACCGCGAGACAGTCAGGATTCGTGATCGTTATGACGCAAGCGTGCCGACAGTGGTGGGTGCCGTTTCCCGGAGAAAGCCGGTGTTCGTTGAAGACGCTAAATTCCTGCGTCAGCAAACCGGACAGCCTATCAAGTGGGCTCTGCCAGGGCCGATGACGATGATCGACACCCTTTACGACGCTCATTACAAGAGCCCTGAAAAACTGGCTTGGGAATTCGCCAGGATCCTCAACCAGGAGGCCAAGGAGCTTGAGGCTGCTGGCGTCGACATCATTCAGTTCGATGAACCGGCCTTCAACGTGTTTTTCGATGAAGTGAACGAGTGGGGCATTGCCACGCTGCAAAGGGCAATAGAAGGGCTGAAATGCGAGACCGCCGTGCACATCTGCTATGGCTACGGCATCAAGGCGAATACTGACTGGAAAAAGACGCTGGGCTCAGAGTGGCGGCAGTACGAAGAAGCCTTCCCCAAGCTACAAAAATCCAGCATCGATATCGTCTCGCTGGAATGTCACAACTCCCACGTGCCCATGGATCTGATCGAACTCATCCGAGGCAAGAAAGTAATGGTCGGCGCCATTGACGTCGCCAACCATGCCATTGAAACGCCCGAAGAGGTCGCCAACACCTTGCGAAAGGCACTGCAATTCGTCGATGCCGACAAACTTTATCCATGCACTAACTGCGGTATGGCGCCCCTGCCTCGTCGAGTCGCGAGCGGCAAGCTGAATGCGCTGAGTGCCGGCACAGAGATCGTCCGTAGAGAGCTTTTGAACGGACGCTAATCCGCATTGCGCGGTGGCGTACACAGGTTGTGTGAGCGTACCGGCCTCTTTTGATCAACGGGTCACTTTCACAACTGGGGAAGGTTGAAGACAGCCAGGTATTGGGCGGCTTCAGACTTCCCCGAAGACGCCAGCCGCACGCTTTATTTAGGATCTGTCATGTCACTTCTTGGTAATGCCATTGAGCCTTTGAGCTTTCGCGAGGCGCTAGGGCACTACGCATCGGGTATCACAGTCATTTCGTCACACGCTGATGGTGAGCCTATTGGTTTTACCTGTCAGTCGTTCTACAGCGTGTCGATCAGTCCGCCACTGGTATCTTTCAGCGTCATGGCCAGTTCCGCGAGTTATCCCAAGATTCGCCAGGCAGGTCGATTCGCGGTCAATATCCTGTCGGGTGAGCAGGTCGATATTTCCAACCAGTTTGCCCGGCGAGGGACGGACAAATGGCTCGGTGTCGACTGGCAGGAATCGCCATTGGGTAATCCGATCATTGCGGGCAGCCTGCACTGGCTGGATTGCGAGATTCACGCTGAACACGCGGCAGGTGATCATTTGATCGTGATTGGCGAGGTGAAAGCGATGAACCTGCAACACGCTACTGCGGGGCAGCCGCTGCTGTACTTCAAAGGGCAATATCGCAACCTCGCACCGCACATGGCGCGGTCTGAGCCGCTGCGTGCGCAGGTTCAGTGACTTGGACTGGGACAAAGCATCACCGCTGCGTCGGTAACGGAGTAATCAACGCTAGCACGCGGGGTAGCACTGGGCTTGATTGACTGAATAGTCTCCAACGTGTTGCCCCTTGGTGTGCCTGCACACTTAGAGGTTTGGATGACTAGCACTGACTACATTCATGCGTCAGCCCATCTGAACACCAATGTCTTCCAGCCCCCGTTGCAGTTCACGGATCTGCTTGAGCGCGTTGCTCAGCTCGGAGGCCGGCACGACGGCTTCACCGGCGCTAACTGCCGACAGGCTGCCGTCCTGAATGAGTTCGCCGGTCGCTTACGTTTCAGAGTGCGGCACGGCTAGTTGATCTATCATAGGAAAGGTTTTGCACAGCAAAACCCAGATGGCTTACGTGATACTTCATACCCCTAGGTGGAAAATCTAATCGGGCTCTGTCGGTCAGATCGCTGCGAGTCTCGATGCAGGGATGGTCAGGATCCTAGCGGGATGACAATCGCTTTAGCACAGCATGCAATCGGTTATTTATCCTGATGGTAGACTGCCTCGCTCGAAAAATGAGCTACTGCAAAGACAGTTTTCTCATTGGCCTTACTCCCGAGGCAGTGATACCTTTCGCCGCCATGGACGGGACCCGCTCTTATCTTAAGTATCTAGCTCCAGCCTTGCTGATCCTCGTGCTACTTAATGGCATGGCATGCAGCATTGGGCACGGGCAGATGTTGCAGAAGATGTTTGCGCCCAGTGTGGCGTTCCAATCTAGCCAAGTAATGTCCGCCGGACATGCGATGGCAATGGACCATTCTCATCACCACTTGAGCACGGCATCCGCGAATCAGCCTATGCCGCCCATGCCAGGCATGGATTCTCCTTTCAGCGACTGCTTTTTTGCAGCGTCACTGCCGTTGGGCCTCATTCTGTTCGCCGTGCTGGGCTGGCTGCTTAGGCGCCGACCGATGCGCCCAATTCCGCACCGCCTAACGCTACCGATCCATCCCACAGCGTTATTACTGAGTCTGCATCCTCGCGCGCCTTGAGTAGCCTGTTGCCCCTATAACCATCACTAAGCGCTTGGCTCTAAAATGAGCTAAAAGCGCTTCTGCGCATGGTGTATAGGGAAACTGTCGAAATCCTGAAGTGCTGGCCCCGAGGCCTGCGCCATTCGTTGCTGCCTACTCTAAAGAAACAGACCATGAACAGTACTTTCAACCGCAGGCCTTTTCGCTCGCTCCCTTATGTCGTTTACCTTGCAGCAATCTCGTGCGCGCCAGGGCTTGCCTTGGCTGCAAACGGCAAAGCGGAAATCGGTGCCGAGCCATCACCACCCGCTCAGGCAAGAAAAGAACCAAGCATGACACCCAACAATCCGGTAGTGCCGAACTCGGCACAACCTACGGTCGATCTGCCAAGCACCCTCGTCGTGGACACCCCGATCTCTGGCTACGTTACTCAGACGTCGGCCAGCAGCATCCGAACGGATACCCCACTCAAGGAGTATCCCGCGTCCATTCAGGTCGTACCCAATGAACTGCTGAAGGACCGAGGCGTTACCCGAATCGATCAGGTGGCTGAAACCGTCAGCGGTGTCCATGCGGAGGCCAACTACGGTGGGAACGGTGGAACCTTCTTTAACATCCGGGGCTTTAGTGAAAGCAATGGCCTGCGCGATGGTTTTCGGAACTACGGCTATTACGCCTTCCGCGACGTGCAAAACATTGATCAAGTCGAAATATTCAAGGGGCCGGCTGGTGCGTTGTACGGGGGCATCGGTGCAATCGGTGGTTACATCAACACCGTCTCGAAACGACCTGAGTGGAGTGACTTTGGAGAAGTAACCGGCACAGCAGGCAGCCACGACTTGGCGCGTTCCACCCTGGACGTTAACCGAGTTTTGAATGAAGACCTGAGCGTGCGTGTCAACGCGTCCGCCGAACATGATTCGTCTTTCCGCGACGACACCCGTGACCACTCCTGGTCATTTGCGCCTGCGATAACCTGGGATAACCACGACGGAACTTCTTTGACGCTGTTAAGTGAGTATAACCACCTCAACCGAGATGGATTCGACTTCGGCGTTCCTGCAGTGGCCAACTACCGCGAACTGTCGAAAACCCGATACTACGGACTCAGCCGGAGTCGGTACGCTGGTATTGACGGCGACTACGGGAAAAACGACACCCTCTCTGAAACTCTGCTGTTCGAGCATCAGCTATCTGACACTTGGAAGTTGCGTCTGGCAGGTCAGTATTCGTATGCACGGCAGCGTTCGACCCAGTCATTCCCTAACAGCACAACGGCGACGGATAATCTGCTCGACTACTCTGTTTACAGCAACGCAAATGAGTCTTCTCGACAGCTCGGGACGCGTGCGGAGCTGGTAGGCGACATCATCACTGGGGACATCAAACACCAGTTGTTGATAGGCACCGACTACAGCCTCCAGAAGATTTCAAGCTCGGGTTCACAGGTGTCTGCGATGACGCTTGATCTGAGCAATCCGGATTACTTTTCAGGTTTGACGCCGGCCGGTTCGCTAAATGGCCACGAATCTCAAGGGAAGGACTACGGTGCGTACGTACAGGACCTCATCGAGCTGACACCGACGATCAAGCTCCAGGCCGCGTTACGTGCAGACCGATTCGTCAACCGCGCCAGGGAGTCGGGTGGTGACCCGGCTCAAGGACAACAATCGACCTTGTCTCCGCGTGTGGGAGTCGTATGGCAGGCCACTGACAGCACGTCGTATTTCGCGGATTGGAGCCTCAGCCATTCACCGAATGTCGGTCACAGCGGCAGCAACGTCACCTATGAAGCTGAGGTTGCGGAGCAGTTCGAGGTGGGGCTCAAGCACGAGCTGATCAAGGACCGCCTTGATGCCAATCTGGCGGTGTTCAATCTTGATCGTAACCATATCCTGACCACAGACCCGGACAACCCCTTGCTCCAGGTGTTAACCGGCAAACAGCGAAGTCAGGGCGTAGAGCTGGATATTACTGGCAACATCACCCCACGATGGAAAACTGCTGCGAGCTACACCTACACCGTTGCGAAGGTACGCAGTGATAGCAACTACCCTGTGGGGGATGTTTTGAGCAATGCACCGCGCCACAGTGCCAACCTGTGGACGGCCTACCAGTTAAAGTCAGTCGAAGGTCTGCAGGTGGGCGGCGGTATTTACTATGTAGGCTCTCGCGAAGCAACGCTGCCCAACACGTTCAAGCTTTCAAGCTATGTCCGAACAGATGTGATGGCCTCATACAAGGTTGGAGGCTGGACGACGCAAATGAACGTTTTCAACCTCTTCGACCGTACGTACTACACCGGAGGCACCGCTGCGACGTTTGACTACACGCTGATGCCAAGTCCGCCGAGAACGGTTCAGCTATCTGAAACCTATCGGTTCTGATCGCCACGAGCCTTGTTCAGCCCTTTAGTCGATACTTTTTAGTATGTGGCGAAAAGGGCTGGCAATGGCTCTGGGTGCAGGTTTGACTGGGAAGCGAGCTGATATTCATGCATGCGCAAGGCGACACTGGATGCGAGACCGCTAGCCTAAATAATGTGGAAAAGGGGGGCCGTACCAGGCTGGTAGCTTCCGGTTAGCAGCGGGGCTTCATAAGGTTTTCCTGGACTGCAAAACCAGTAAAACGCTTTCATACAAGGGCATGTATCGGGCTTACCGATGTGTCTGCTGGGAAGGTAAGCTCAGTGCTTAAGGAAGCCGGCTTTTTTCAAATCCCAACACAACCGGCGATCTACTGGTCACTGATGGGTTCTGTTCGAGTGCCCTGGTCCTTGTAGCGCATCCGCTCCCACAGCGCCCCTGACCGTTCTCGACCCAAGATCGCTAATCAATGGGCTCTTTTCAAAAGCTGACCATTTCCCACGGTAAACCGACCACTGCGGACACCTTGAAAGCGCATACCACGCTTTACCGCAGATGAAAGCTTGGTCATCCAGTTCGCCCCGCTACGTATAACGGCAACGTATCAAGTGCCTGACTTGATCTTGGTCCAGGCCCGCGTGCGGGCGCGTTCGGCGTCACGACCCAGAGGCTTGAGCGTATAGAGCGTGGCCATCGCGGCCTCGGTGGGGTAAAGGTTGGGGTTGTTGCGAATCGCCGGATCAACCTGTTCGGTAGCGTCTTTGTTGGGATTGGGGTAGCCGACAAAATCGCTGATTGGCGCAATCACCTGCGGCTGCAGCAGGTAGTTGATGAATGTGTAGGCGTCTTGTGTGTTCTTGGCACCCTTGGGAATGGCGAGCATGTCAAACCAGATGGGTGCGCCTTCCTTGGGCAGACGCATGTCTACGGTCACGCCGTTATTGGCCTCTTTAGCGCGGTTGGCGGCTTGGGAAAAGCTGCCGGAGTAACCGACCGCGACGCAGATGTCACCGTTGGCGATATCCGCCATGTATTTGGAGGAATGGAAGTAGGTGATATAGGGGCGGATTTTCATCAGCAGCGCTTCGGCCCTCACATAGTCCTTGGGGTTGCTGCTGTTGGGGTCGATGCCCAAGTGCTGCAGGGCCAGGGGCAGGATTTCGGAGGGCGAGTCCAGCAGCGCTACACCGCAGGACTTGAGCTTGCTGATGTTTTCTTCCTTGAAAATCAGGTCCCAGCTGTCCACTGGCGCATCGGCACCCAGGGCGGCCTTGACTTTGTCCGGGTTGAAGCCGATCAGGATGGTGCCGTACATGTAAGGCACGGCGAATTTATTGCCCGGATCGTTGGCCTCGATCAGCTTCATCAGCTTGGGATCGAGGTGGTTCCAGTTCGGCAATTGGCTGCGGTCCAGCGGCTGGAATATTCCGGCTTCGATCTGCTTGGCCAGGAACACGTTGGATGGCACTACCACGTCATACCCTGAGTTGCCGGTGAGCAGCTTGGCTTCCAACGCTTCATTAGTGTCGAAGATGTCGTACACCAATTTAAGGCTGGGATTGTGCGCCTTGAAGTCCTCCAGCGCCTTGGGGGTGATGTAGTCGAACCAGTTGTAGACCCGCAGGGTTTTCTCTTCGGCATGAGCCATGCCGCTGATAACGGCAGTGCAGAGGATAAGTGACTTGAACATGTTCATTGGGCAGCCCCTTCAAAACCTTCGAGAACGTTGACGGCATTGATGCCGATTTCTTCCACCGCGTAGCCGCCTTCCATCACGAACAGCGTAGGTTTACCCAAGCGGGAGATGCGTGCGCCCATCGCCAGATAATCCTCGCTGTCGAGTTTGAATGTCGAGATCGGATCGTCCTTGAATGTATCCACGCCCAGGGAGACGACGATGATGTCGGCGCCATAACGATCAATTTCTGTGCAGGCTTGCTCAAGCGCTGCGCTCCAGGTCTCCCAGCCGGAACCGGCCGGCAGAGGGTAGTTGAAGTTAAAGCCGGCACCGGCGCCTTCACCCGACTCGTCGGCATAGCCCAGGAAAAACGGAAACTCCGCTTCCGGGTGGCCGTGGATCGAGGTAAACAGCACGTCGCTGCGCGCATAGAAAATCGACTGGGTGCCGTTGCCGTGGTGGTAATCCACATCCAGAATCGCGACCTTTTTGTGGTCTTGATCAAGAAAGGCCTGGGCGGCAATTGCGGCATTGTTGAGGTAGCAATAACCGCCCATCAAGTCGCCAGCTGCGTGGTGTCCCGGTGGACGGCACAGGGCGAACGCACTGTGGGCCCCTTGCTGAATCGCCTGTTGGGCGCTAAGCGCGACCTGCGCCGCCGAGTAGGCTGCCTGCCACGTGCCGGCGGTGATTGGCGCTCCGCCGTCGAAGCTGTAATAACCGAGTTGACCATGCAGGCTTTCGGGTAACACGCGGCGCAGGGTGCGGGCGGGCCAGGTGTAGGGCAAGAGGTCGCCGTCCTGACCAAATTCGGTCCAGCGCGCCCAGGCACCCTTGAAGAAATCCAGGTACTCCCGGCTATGAACGCGTTGCAGCGGTTCCAGGCCAAAGTCCTGCGGCGCCTGTACCTCGCCAAGTTGACGGTCCCTGACCCGTTGTAATACATGATCGGCGCGTGAGGGCATTTCGAAGCAGGGCATCAACTGCCCGTCCATCAGCTCACAGCGGCCGTGGTGCAGGTGGTGATCATCCGAGTAGATGGTCAGCATTGGTTGTTCTCCGCAGGCTGTATCGGTCAATACAGTCTTGCCCTTGGCGCAGCTTATGAGAACGGTAAGTGCGGCCAAAAGGGGATAAATATGGCCAGATTCTCTGTCCGTAATTCGCCCCTCAATGAGGCGTCATGCGCGAAATTGGCTCGGCGCCACGCCACTCCAGCGCACAAAGGCGTGCCGAAAACTTGCGGTCTCGCTGAAGCCCAGAGTCTCGGCGATCCGGTAGATGGGCCACCGGTCTTCGGCCAGCAGTTGCTTGGCGCGTTCGAAACGAAGTTCGTCGAGCAGTTCCTGATAGCAGCAGCCCAGGTCGTGTAAGTGTCGACGCAAGGTGCGCGCCGAGCAGTTCATCTGTCGGGCCAGCCCGTCCAGCCCAGGTGCGGCATGCAGTTGTGCAGCCAGCAATAGCCGGATTCGCCCCAGCCAGGCCTCGCGCCCGGTGAATTCAGTGTTCTGTTTTCGGCAGCGCTCGGTCATGGCCTGGTGTGTTACCGCATCAGCCAGCGGTAAAGGCTGGTCGAGCCAGCGTTTATCAAAAGCAAATGCATTGACGGTGGACTGGAATTGCAACGGACAGTCGAAACATTCGGCGTAGCGAGTCTTATAGTCCGGCGCATCGTGCTCAAAGCGAGCGCCCAGCAAGGGCAGTGAGTGGCCGAGCAGGTCGTCGCAAATGACCTTTAGCGACCCCAGGCACAGCTCGACATTGAAGGCGGTCAGTGCCGGATTCTCGCGGTAATCGCCCGCAGTGAACCAGATCCGCTCGCCGTCTTCCTCCAGACTCAGCTCGAACAGTGTTCCCAGCAGCGCGGGATAACGCAGAGCCAGACGTAGCGCGTCACCGAAAGTGGCACTGGTAAGCAGGGCATAGCCGAGCATGCCGTAGGATGAGACATGCATACGCCGTCCCACGATCAGGCCGATATCGCGCTGCAGAGCCACGGCGTTGGCGCACACCTGCATCTCCTGATGCGTGGCGATGCGCGTGTCGGCACGGTTCAAGTCCGCTGCGCATATGCCACTGCCGGCCAGCAGCGCCTCGGCGGACCAGCCTTGCGCCTTGAACGTGCTCAGGACCAGTGAGACAGCATTGAGGGTGGTGAGATGGGAGTGCAACATGGGACTTCCAGCCAGGCGAGGAATACAAAAAGGGCAAGTTATGTGCCGGAATCCCGCCTGGTTATTTTTGCTTCGGCGACTGGCTGTTCGAGCCTGGGCCGGTTCAACAACCAATCGCCCATTCCGGCCTCCAAGATCTCGGCACTCTGCCATGCCGCATGGACGCTGACGCCGTCCATCGCAGCTCAGGCATGCTACCTTCACCCGACATCGATCACTGCGTCCTCTAGGGAGAATGTCCCGTGCTGATTGCCCACCTTTCCGATCTGCATATCAGGCCGCAAGGCATGCTTTATCAGGGGCTGGTTGATTCGAACACAATGTGCGAGCAGGCCATTGCACACCTGAACAGGCTCGTGCCGCGACCCGATGTCGTGATCATCACCGGCGACCTGGTGGATGAGGGGCTACCGCAAGAGTACGCAATGGCGCGTACATTGCTGGCCGGGATCGAGCCGCCGTTGCTGATGATTCCTGGCAATCATGATGACCGAAACTTAATGCGTAGTACCTTTTCCCAGCCGTATCTCTCTTCAACGGCAGGCCCGTGGCACTTCGTCGCCGATGACCTCGGGCCGGTACGGATCATTGGCGTGGATGTGACCGTACCGCAGGAACATCACGGCGACATGACCGAGGCGGCTGGGGCCTGGCTCGATGCGGCACTGGCCCAGGAGCCGGCGCGTCCGACTCTGATCATGCTGCACCAGCCACCGTTCCTCAGTGGCATTCCCTATATCGACACGTATGCCTGCCGGAACTCGGAGCGACTGCGCGAGGTGGTGCAGCGCTATCCGGCGATCGAACGTGTGGTGTGCGGACACATTCACCGCTCGATGCAATTACGTTTTGGCGGCACAGTCCTGTGCACTGCCCCCAGCACAACGACAGCCATCGGGTTGGCCCTGGATCCAGAGGCAGAAGAGGCGTCGTATGTGGAGCCGCCGGCGTTGCTTCTGCATCACTGGAAGGTGGATACGGGTCTGATTACCCACTGGGTGCCAATCGGCACATTCCGCGGGCCACTGCCGTTTGCATGACTGCAGGAGTGGGGCGGGAACTGAAGAGGGCTGCTGCCGAGCGGCGCTGCGGCATGCATTCAGTCCCGACACTTGTATCTGATGGCAGGGCCACTTTCCGAAAAACGACAGCCCCGCAAAAGCGCTCGGTCAACCAACGGCTGCCAACCTGAAAGCGCCAACCCACCCGCCACAAAAAAACCAAAATCCTGTCCAATTGTGTGATCCCGCCCCTCCAGCATTCGTCATGAACCCTAACCCCTGCTGCCGTCAGGGGATCAACGCCAGGACCCTCCATGCAAACGCTGTTGAACGAGATTCTCGACGAAGTGCGTCCCTTGATCGGCCAGGGCAAGGTGGCTGATTACATTCCCGCGCTGGCCGACGTGCCGGCGCAGCAATTGGGCATTGCCGTTTATGGCAACGATGGCACCTATTATTGCGCGGGCGATGCCCTGGAGCCGTTCTCGGTGCAGAGCATTTCCAAGGTGTTCAGCCTGGTTCAGGCGATCGGTCATTCTGGCGAAGCCATTTGGGAGCGCCTGGGCCATGAGCCGTCGGGTCAGCCGTTCAACTCGCTGGTGCAGCTTGAGTTCGAGCGCGGACGCCCGCGTAACCCTTTTATCAATGCCGGGGCTTTGGTGATCTGCGACATCAACCAGTCGCGGTTCGCTGCGCCGACCTTGTCCATGCGCGATTTCGTACGGCGGCTGTCGGGCAATCCCCAGGTGTTGATCGATGCCCGCGTGGCGGATTCCGAATATCAATTCCGCGCACGCAACGCGGCCATGGCCTACCTGATGCAGTCATTCGGCAATTTCCATAACGAAGTCGAAACCGTGCTGCGCAGTTATTTCAGCTGCTGCGCGCTGAAGATGAGCTGCCTGGATCTCGCCCGGGCGTTCTGCTTTCTGGCGAACAACGGGTTCTGCAAACACAGCGGTGAGCAGATCCTCACGCCGCGCCAGACCCAACAAGTGAACTCGATCATGGCCACCAGCGGGCTGTATGACGAAGCCGGCAATTTCGCCTACCGCGTGGGATTGCCGGGCAAGAGCGGAGTAGGGGGCGGAATCGTCGCGATCGTGCCCGGCCAATTCACCGTGTGCGTATGGTCGCCGGAACTGAATGCTGCCGGGAATTCACTCGCCGGCATGGCGGCGTTGGAGTTGCTGAGTTCGCGGATTGGCTGGTCTGTTTTCTGACAGGGGTCGTGGTTGTTTGACGTTCGGTGGATCATTGAAAAAGTTTGACCGGCGGGCGCGTTGGTCGCTTTTCCGAGAAAGCCGAATCGAGCCGTGTCGAGGGCGAAGGGTTACCCGATACAATGCCGCTTTGGCCCTGTCCAGTTCGAACCAGTCTGCGGGATGTTGATGCCGTGGCGATGTCGGGAGATCCGTGTGACTACTGTTCCAGTCGACCCCAGCGGCGATGAGCGCCTGTCTCATGTGCTGAGTGCCAGTGAACGGCTCGTCATGGCGGGATCCGTGGACGAGGTCGTCGCCGTGCTGCGAGACGTGGCGCGTGCCACGCTCGGCGCGGATGGCATTGCGGTGGTGATTCAGGACGAAGGACGGTGTTCTTACATAGCCGAAGATGCGGTCTCTGCGCTGTGGCAGGGCCAGACCTTTCCGGCTGACCACTGTGTTTCCGGGTGGGTCATGCACCGCGGCGAGACGATTGCGATCCGTGACGTCCGGCTCGATCCACGCATCTCGCAAGACATCTACGCGCCGACCTTTGTGCGTAGCCTTGTTATGGCACCCATCGGTCGGCCAGTGCCGGTCGCGGCGCTGGGCGCCTATTGGTCGCAGGTCCGCAGTCACGATGACGACACGGTCAAACGCCTGGAAAGTCTGGCGCGGCTGGCAACCATCGCCATCGAGAATGCGCGCCTGACCCAGGCCCGCAATCGCGCGGCTGCACTCGGGGCCGCCCAGAACCGTATCCTTGAACTGGCTGTTGAAGAAACACCGCTGAACACCGCGCTGGACGCGATCGTCCGCGAGGTGGAGGCGCTGTCGCCATCCTGTTTTCTGGGCAGCATCCTGCTCCTGAACGAGGAGGGCAGCCAGCTGCAGCATTGCGCCGGGCCCAACCTTCCCCTTGCATTTATCGAGGCTGCCGCACACATCAGTGTCGGCGCAGGTTCAGGCTCCAGCACAACCGCGACGGTTCCGAACTCGCGGACGGCGGTGTCCGACATCGTGGACCACCCTCACTGGGCCCAATTCAGGGCGCTTGCCGTCGGACACGGGTTGCACGTTTGTGGGGCGATTCCGATCCGTTCGGCGCAGGGCGCCATGCTCGGCACTTTTACCATGTATCACACCGAGCGGCGCGAGCCCTTGACGGCGGATATCGAGATCGGCGATTTCGTGGTCAAAACGGTGGGACTGGTCGTGCACCGTGCGCGCGCTGAGGCCGCCATTCGCAGCAGTGAGGTGCGCTACCGGCAGATAGTCGAAGGCGCCGAGGACTTCGCGATCATCACCTTCGATGGGCGGGGGGCCGTCACCGGTTGGAACATCGGCGCCCAGCGCATCGTCGGTTACTGCGCCGATGAAGTCATGGGCCGCGACGGTGATCTCTTCTACACCGATTCGGACCAGATCGAACGGGTCTTTCAAGCCGAGCTCGAACTCGCCATGGAGCAGGGGCGCGCCGTCAACGAACGTTGGCACGTCGATAAACACGGCGCGCGCTTCTGGGGCTCGGGTTTGATGATGCCGCTGGCAACGGATCAGGGCGGCTTCGTGAAGATCTTCCGCGACCGCACGGCCGAGCATCAGGCGGAGGCGGCGCTGCAAGAGAGCGCGGCGCGGCTGAGCTTTTTTGATGAACTCGACAACCGCCTTTTCAACATCCGCCGGGCCGAAGACGCGATGCTCGCGGCGACCGAGTTGCTCGGGCGCAGGCTCAACGTGTCGCGCTGCGCCTACGCAGATGTCGACATCGACCATGACCGCTTCTGGATTCGCAGCGACTACAACGCGGCTGGCATTCAGAGCTCGGTCGGCGCCTACAGCCTCGATCTTTTCGGCCCGCGGACGGCGGCTGACATGCGCGAAGGCCGAACCCTGATTGTGCGCGATGCCGTTGCAGAACTCGGTCCCGGCGAAGGCCTGGAGACCTTCCGCGGGATTGGCATCGACGCGATCATCTGCTGCCCGCTGGTCAAGAATGGCCGGCTGACGGCCATGATGGCGGTTCATCAAGATCAGCCTCGCGACTGGTTGCCCGCTGAAGTCCTGCTGGTCAGGGAAGTGGTCGAGCGCTGCTGGGCGCATGTCGAGCGTGTGGGCGCCGAGATGCGGATGCGCGAGAGCGAAGAGCGCCTGCGCCTTGCCGTCGAACACGCCGATATCGGTTTCTGGGACGTGGACATCGTCCACGACGCGTTGATCTGGCCGCCCAGAACCAAAGCAATGTTCGGCATCCCGGCTGATGTGCGGGTCACGATTCAAGACTTTTATGACGGCTTGCATCCGGAGGACCGGGACGCGACGATCGAAGCCTTTACGGCGGCCAGCGACCCCGAACGCCGCGCGCTGTATGACGTCGACTACCGCACCGTCGGCAGAGACGATGGTGTGATTCGCTGGGTGGCCGCCAAGGGGCGGGGCGTGTTCGATGCCGCCGGCCGTTGCTTGCGCGTCACCGGCACGGTGGTTGAAGTCACGGCCCGCAAGGATGCCGAGGAGGGGCTGCGCGAACTCAATGCCACGCTGGAAGTGCGGATTGCCAAAGCCATCGCCGAGCGCGAAGAAGTCCAGGAGGCGTTGCGCCAGAGTCAGAAGATGGAGGCCATGGGTCAGCTGACCGGCGGCGTCGCCCATGACTTCAACAACCTGCTCACCCCGATCGTCGGCACCCTCGACATGCTCCAGCGCAAAGGCGTGGGCGGCGAACGTGAGCAGCGGTTGATCTCCGGCGCCGTGCAATCGGCCGATCGCGCCAGGACACTCGTGCAGCGGTTGTTGGCTTTTGCGCGCCGTCAGCCGCTGCAGCCGGTGTCGGTCGACGTGGCGAAACTGGTGAACGGCATGGGCGATCTCGTCGCCAGCACCACCGGGCCGCAAATCCGGGTCGTCGTCGATGCCCCGCCTGATCTGCCCGCCGCCATCGCAGACCCGAATCAGCTCGAGATGGCGCTTCTCAATCTTTCCGTGAACGCGCGGGACGCCATGCTCGAAGGCGGCACGATGAGGATTTCGGCGAGTGCCGAATGGGTGTGCACCGGCCACCGTTCCAGGCTGCCGACCGGTGACTACCTCTGTCTGTCCGTTGCGGACACCGGCATTGGCATGGATGCGTCCACGCTCGCCCGGGCGGTGGAACCGTTCTTTTCCACCAAGGGCGTCGGTAAAGGCACGGGGCTTGGGCTGTCGATGGTGCATGGCCTGGCGTCCCAGCTCAACGGCGCGCTGACGATCCAGAGCTCGCCGGGGCTCGGGACGAACGTGGAGCTGTGGCTGCCGCGCAGCATGACCGTGCCGGCGGTGGCGTTGCGTATCGACGAGGCCCCGGACCGACGCTCCCTGCGCGGGATCGCGCTGCTGGTCGACGATGAAGACCTGGTGCGCGCCAGTACAGCGTACATGCTGGCCGATCTGGGTTATCGCGTGATCGAAGCCTCGTCCGGCGAAGAAGCCTTGCAGTTGTTGGGCACCGGGCAGCCTGTCGATCTGATCGTCACCGACCACCTCATGCCGGGCATCAGTGGCACCGACCTGGCCAGACGCGTCCGAAACGCCCGGCCCGGGACGGCGATCCTGCTGGTCTCGGGGTATGCCGAACATGAAGGGCTCGACCCGGATTTGCCGCGCCTGACCAAACCGTTCCGCAAAAGCGAACTGGCGGCGAGTCTTGCTCAGTTGGGAGGGACGGCCTGAGGCGTCTGGCGGGTCTCAGTGGTATCAACACGCATCCCACGACCGTCCGAAGCTTCAGCACCCCCTCACTTCTCTGCCATCATTCCCTCATCGCTTCAAACTGAGGGCAGGCAATGTCTATCGGACAGCTGAAGATCAACGCCATCCGTCTCGTCGGCGGGGCTGCGGTGCTGGATTACCTCAATACCTGTGACGGCCGTCGGCCGGGCACGGGGTTGCGGGAGGTCGTCGACAAGCTGGGCAACCTGGAGGACATCGTCCACTGGTTTCACCACGCCGGGCTGATCGACGATCAGGAGCATCAGCACTTCGTCGCGCTGGTACAGGATTCGTCCTGGCACACGATGACGGCATTTGGACAGTTAATCGATTTCCGCGAAGCGTTGTATCGGTTGCTGCTGCCCGTGGCGCTGGGCCAAGGGTCTGGCACGTCCAGCCTGGATGCGTTGAATCAGGCACTCATGGACACCGCTGGCCAGCGTTTGCTGGTGCTGACGCCTGCGGGCGTGATCTGGCGCTGGCGTGTGGGCGATGATCTTGGCTCGATGACGGCCGGTTTCATCGGTCGTCTCGCGGTGCAGGCAGCGGCGCTGCTGACCACCAGTGATCTGACGCGTCTCAAGGCCTGCGCCACGCCGGATTGCGACTGGCTGTTTCTCGATACGTCGAAAAACGGCCGCCGTCGCTGGTGCCAGATGAATATTTGCGGCGCCCGGGAAAAGATCAAAAGGGCCACGGTCGAGTCATGAGCACTGGCGTCCGTGCAGCCTGCGGCAATCTGCGCCCTAACACCGGCAAAAAGCCAGGGAACCTGCCACGTTCTCAAGCTTCTTATCTCTAGTTCACAAGCGTCGGGGCAGGTGCCGCGGCGGGACATGAGAGAGCACAGGCATGGGCGACATTCGTATCGGCATTTCAGGCTGGCGTTACACCCCTTGGCGCGGGGATTTCTATCCCGTCGGCCTGACGCAGAAAAACGAGTTGAAATTCGCCTCCAGAGCCGTGAACAGCATCGAAATCAATGGCTCGTTCTATTCGCTGCAGTCTCCCGACCTGTACGCGCGCTGGTACGACGAGGCGCCGAAAGGCTTCGTCTTCAGCGTCAAGGGCCCGCGCTATATCACCCATGTCCGCCGCCTCAAAGAGATCGACGAGCCCGTCGCCAATTTCTTCGCCTCCGGTATTTTCCAGCTCAAGGAAAAGCTGGGCCCGATCCTCTGGCAGTTTGCGCCCAACTTCACATTCGAAGCCGAGCGCTTCGAGCATTTTCTGAAACTGCTGCCCCACGACGGTAAAGCCGCCAAGGCCTGTGCCAGCAAGTGCGCCGAGCGGTTGCAGCAGCCGGGTTATCTGGACATTCCGCCCCGCCTGAAGCTGCGGCACGCCGTTGAAATCCGCCACGAAAGCTTTAAGGTGCCGGCCTTTGTCGCGCTGCTGCGCAAGTACAAGGTCGCGCTGGTGGTCGCGGACACCGCCGGCAAGTGGCCCCACGTCGAAGACCTCGCCACCGACTTCGTCTACGTGCGACTGCATGGCGACAAGGAACTCTATGCCAGCGGCTATTCCGACGAGGCGATCAAGCACTGGGGCGACCGCATCGACGCGTGGCAGCGGGGCGCGCAGCCCAGGGATGCTCAACTGATCGTGGACAAAGCGCCCCGGGCGCGGAAATCCCGCGACGTCTATTGCTACTTCGATAACGACATCAAGGTCCGCGCGCCCTACGACGCGCGCCGGTTGCTTGAGCGTTTCAATCTCACTGAAAACCTGGAAGTTGCGCCAGGCGATTTGCATGGAGCCACGTTGTGACCAGTGCCCTGATCCCCGAAGAACTCCACGGCCGACGACAAAGCGCGTCGACGTCGGTCACGCTTAATGTGCTGACCATGAACATGCACATGGGCTTCGGTTTCCTCAATAAACGCTTCATCCTGCCGGAGCTGCGCGACGCGGTGCGTACGGTGTCCGCCGATATCGTGTTCCTGCAGGAAGTCCACGGCGAGCATCAGGACCACGCGCAGAACGTGAAAAACTGGCCGACCACGTCGCAGTACGAATTCCTCGCCGACAGCATGTGGAAAGATTTCGCCTACGGCCGCAATGCCGTGTACCCCCATGGTCACCACGGTAATGCGCTGCTGTCCAAGTACCCGATTATTCGCCACGAAAACCTCGACATCTCGATCCACGGCACCGAAGAACGCGGCCTGCTCCATTGCGTGCTGGACGTGCCGCATTTCGGCGAGCTGCATGCGGTGTGCGTGCACCTGGGCCTGAAAGAGGTTCATCGCCAGCAGCAGCTGAAATTGCTCGCTGATCTGGTGGGTCGGTTGCCGTCCAATGCGCCAGTGATTGTGGCGGGGGATTTTAACGATTGGCGGCAGAAGGCCGATGGCGTGTTGAATCCTGCCGGGCTGCGCGAGGTCTTTGTTGAATCATTTGGGGCGCCGGCGAAGAGTTTTCCGGCGCGCTTTCCGTTGTTGCGCCTGGACCGTATTTACGTGCGCAACGCGCACATCCGGTCGCCCAGGGTGATGTCCAATCGTCCCTGGTCGCACCTTTCCGATCATGCGCCGTTGGCGGTGGAGGTAACGCTATGAGGGGTATGAGAGCGATGGGCGCCATGTGTGGCCTTTGGCGGGACGGCAACTCGGTAGAGTTGTTGATCAATGGCGAAGACTTTTTCGCCCGGGTGTTCGACGCCATTCGTGCGGCGCGCGAAGAGGTGCTGATCGAGACCTTCATCATCTTCGAAGACCGCGTCGGCGAGGGTTTGCAGCAGGCCGTGATCGAAGCGGCCAGCCGTGGCGTTCGCGTGATTATCACGGTGGACGACTACGGCACCAGCGACCTGAGCACGGCGTTCGTCAGCAAGATGATCGAGGCCGGCGTGCAGATTCAGCTGTTCGACCCGCGCCCCAAGCTTATGGGCATGCGCACCAACCTGTTCCGGCGCCTGCACCGCAAAGTGGTCGTGATCGACGGCGAAACGTCGTTCATGGGCGGGATCAACTACAGCGTCGACCACATGGCCGACACCGGCATCACCGCCAAGCAGGACTACGCGGTGCTGGTGCGCGGGCCGATTGTCGCCGACATTTATCGCTCGACGCTGGGCATGCTCGGCCCCGCGGTGCGCAAGACTTTCACGCCGCTCAAGCCGGTGACGCGTCAGGCCGGCAGCGCGCGCATGCTTCTCGCCGAACGCGACAACCGTAATCACACCACCGACATCGAAGAGCAATACCTGCTGGCGATGCGCAACGCGACTCAGCGCATCACCATCGCCAACGCCTACTTCTTCCCCAGCTACCGGTTCCTGCGTGAACTGCGCAATGCGGCCCGACGCGGGGTGAAAGTCACGCTGATCCTCCAGGGCCAGCCGGACATGCCATTTGTGCGCGTGTGCTCGCGTCTGACCTACACCTGGCTGCTGCGCGAAGGGGTGATCATCCACGAATACAAACAGCGGGCGCTGCACGGCAAGGTCGCGTTGATCGACCACGAGTGGTCAACGGTGGGCTCGAGCAACCTCGACCCGCTGAGCCTCGCGCTGAACCTGGAAGCCAACCTGTTCATCCGCGACCACGCCTTGAACCAGCGCTTGCACGAACACCTGCGAGACCTCGCCGTGGCCCACAGCAAACAGGTCAACCTCAAGGGCCTGGCGAAAGGGCAGTGGTGGCGTGCGCCGATGATCTTCCTCAGCTTCCACTTCCTTCGGCACTTCCCGGCCATTGCCGGCCTGTTCCCGGTGCACGGTCCACGCCTGAAACCCCTGCGCGCGCCTGAAACCCTGCCGGAAGCCGCCGCGCTCAAAAACGAGCTGCCGGCCGATCAGGAGAAATCCCTATGACCGGTGTCTCCCAAGCTTCCACTCACGAGCAGAAACCGGCCGACGCGGGCAAGAATCGTCCGTGGCTGACGTGGGCCAAGCGCGTCTTCACGCTGTTCTTCTTCATCGCGGTGCCGGTGCTGCTGTTCACCCTGATGAAGAACCTCGACTGGAACGAGGTGATGCACGCGCTGGAGTCCTACAAGCTCAGCACCCTGGCGCTGGGCTTCGTTATCGCGGCAGGCAGTTACCTGACGTATTGCTGCTTCGACGTCCTGGCCCGGCGCTACACCGAACACAAATTGGCGGTCAAGCAGATCATCCCCGTGACCTTCGTTTGCTACGCCTTCAACCTCAACCTGAGTTCCTGGGTTGGCGGCATTGCGCTTCGCTATCGCCTGTATTCGCGCCTGGGGCTGGACGTGCCGACTATCACCCGCATCCTCAGCCTGAGCCTGATCACCAACTGGCTGGGCTACATGCTCCTGGCCGGTTTCGTGTTCGCCGGGGACTTCGTCGACCTGCCCGAAGGCTGGAAGATTGGCGACACCACGCTGCAACTGATCGGCTTTGTCTTGCTGGCCGTCTGCCTGGCGTATTTTTTGGCCTGCCGCTTCTCGAAAAAGCGCACCTGGACCGTCCGCAAGCAACAGCTTGTTCTGCCCTCGCTGAACCAGGCACTGCGCCAAGCCCTGCTGGGCGCGCTGAACTGGGGACTGATGGCGCTGCTGATCTACGTGCTGCTGCCGGAAAAAGCCTTCTACCCGGCGGTGCTCGGGATCCTGCTCATCAGCAGCATCGCCGGCGTCATCGCCCACATCCCTGCGGGACTTGGCGTGCTTGAAACGGTGTTCATCACACTGATGCAACACCAATTCAGCAAAGGCCAACTGCTGGCCGCGCTGATTGGCTATCGCGTGATCTACTTCCTCATCCCGCTGATGATTGCGCTGGTGGTGTATGTGGTTTTGGAGAAACGGGCCAAGGCCATGCGCAGCAAGAACGAAGGGCAGTTGTAGGAGAGGAGATCGACTATCTGGGGCAGGTCGGGGACAGATTGCAGGTCGGGGACAGATTAATTTACGGTGAAGCGTTGTAAATAAATCAGTCCCCTCAAACATCGATCTGGAAAGGTAGGGGACAGATTGCAGGTTGGGGACAGATTAATTTACGGTGAAGCGTTGTAAATAAATCAGTCCCCCTCAAACATCGGCTCTGACTGTAGGACCGGCTTCAGGCGGGAAGCTTTTGATCTGCTTTTGACCTTCGTATACAAAAAGCTCAAACACCGCCAATCGCGACTTGGGTGCAGGCCGAACGCAGACGACGCGGAGTGGGCCGAGCCGCATGGATGCGGCGAGAGCGCCGTCAGGACATGGATGTCCGTTCGGCGCGGGCCCACGGAGCGTCGTCGGAGTGAGGGTACCCTGACGAAGGAAGGGCCCAATCAGGAGCAAGCACCCTTGGTTACTTGGGGTGCTTTTCCAAGTAACTCGCCGAAGGCGAAACAGTCTGCCCCCAGGCAGACACCCTAGATCTTGATCTTGATCTTGATCTCAAAGATCAATCCCGCCCAGCGAACATTTTGACGGCATCCACCGCATCATTCGTCCCCGAACTGATCTGCACAATCGCAGCCCCCGCCTGATCCGCCAGATCCACACCCTTCACCGCCGTACTCCGCGTATTGTCCATACTCACAATCGCCTGACGCGTCTCAGTCTGAATCACCTGAATCATCTCCGAAATCTCCTGCGTCGACCGACTCGTACGACCCGCCAGTTGCCGAACCTCATCGGCCACCACCGCAAACCCACGGCCCTGATCGCCGGCCCGGGCCGCCTCGATCGCCGCATTCAACGCCAACAGATTCGTCTGATCCGCAATACTGCGAATCGTGTTCACGATCGCCGTAATCTGCTCCGAGCGCTCACCCAACTGACCGATGATCCGCGACGAATCATCGATATTCTGCGAAATCTGACGCATCTCACTGGCCGCCTGCTGAATCACCTGCGTGCCTTGCTCAGCGTATTTCTGCGTCTGCACCGAAATGTGATAGGCCTGCGCAGCACTCTGGGAATCCTCCTCGTGCTTCTGAATACGCGCGGTCACATCCGACGCAAACTTCACCACCTTCCACAGCTTGCCGCTGGCGTCATACACCGGGTTATAGGACGCCTCCAGCCAGAGCGTTCGGCCCTGCTTGCCGACGCGCTTGAACTGATCGCTGAAAAACTCACCCTTGTTCAACCGACGCCAGAAGTCCTGATAATCGGCGCTGTTGCTGAACTCAGGCGGGCAGAGCATCTTGTGGCTTTTGCCCAACAACTCCTGCCGGCTGTAGCCCAACAAACGCAAGAGGTTATCGTTGGCCGCGATGATCGTGCCGTCCAGGTCGAACTCAATCACCGCCATGGCGCGGTCGATGGCCTGCAACTTGTTGTGGGTTTCGCTCTCGGCCTGAAGCTTGGCGGTCACGTCCATGGCGTACTTGACCACCCGGATGACCTTGCCGTCCGAATCCCTGACCGGGTTGTAACTGGCCTCCAGCCACACCGTGCTGCCGTCGCCGGCGACACGCTGGAACGTCGCGGTCACAAACTCGCCGCTGCGCAAACGTGACCACAACTGAGCGTACTCAGGGCTGCGCCCGTGTTCCGGGGTGCAGAACATGCGGTGCTCTTTACCGATGACCTGCTCGGGCCGGTAGCGCATGGTGTTGAGGAAGTTGTCGTTTGCCTTGAGCACCATACCGTTCAGATCGAACTCGATGCTGGCCATCGAGCGATTGATCGCTTCCAGCAGACTGGCCTGATGGGCGACGGTCAGCTGCAGGTCCTGGATGATTTTATTCTTGGACGAGTCGAAAAACATGATGGCGGCTCACGCAGGTGGAGAGGCGAGGGTCCAGGTCCATGACCGTGCGAGCGAGAGTCAGCTCAGATGCGTGTTCCCTGTGCAGTGCAGCGGATAATCACGCAGGTGATGTTAAAAAGCTATGCCAAAGTTATACAGCTCGTCGGGTTTGTACAAGGCTGCCAGTTAATCGTCGAAACCGGCCTGCTCGGAGATCTCGTCCACCTTCAGCTCCAGTCGATAGGCCACGGCAATGAACAGTGCCTGACACAAACACAACGTAGCGCTGAGCGAACGAAACGCGAACGAGCTGCCTTCGTTGACCAGCAGCACGGCGTTGGCGCGCTTGGCCAGGGGCGACAGATTGCTGTCAGTAATGATCAAGGTCTTGGCCTGATGATGCTGGGCGATGCGCAGACAGTGCTGGGTTTCTTTGCCGTAGGGCGTGAAGCTGATGGCGATTACCAGGTCATTGGCGCGCACGCTGCGCATCTGCTCGCGGTAACTGCCGCCGAGGCCGGAAATCAGGTGGATGCGCTTATTGGTGTGCTGCAGGTTGTAGACCAGATAGTCGGCAACGGCGAAGGAGCGTCGTACCCCGACCACGTAGATGTTGTCGGCGTTGACCACCAGGTCCACGGCTTTCTCGAACGCTTCGTCGTCCAGTTCCAGCGCCAGCCGCTCCAGCCCCGACAGTGTGGCGTTCACGCATTCGCGGGCCAGGTCGCCGGCGCTGGCCTTCTGCGATTTGTTGGCGATCATGCTGCGAATACGTTGCTGGTAGTTCTGCACCGGGGTGGTTTTGTGGGTGTAGGCCTCGCGAAACAGCGCTTGCATTTCGCTGAACCCACTGAAGCCGAAGCGCTGGGAGAACCGCACAATGGCCGAAGGATGCACCTCGCATTCCCGGGCGATGTCGCTGATGCGGTCGACCATGATCCGGTCGCTCTGCTGGCTCATGTAGCTGGCGATGCGTTTGAGCTGGCGCGGCAGGCTCTCGTATTCGGCCGTGATCAGCTTGAGCAGGGCATCGGCGGTCTCCGGCGCGGCGGTGACGGGCGTTTCGCCGTCGGCTCCGTTATCGGGCGCGCCTGGCTGATCGAGGCTGGACATACGTGCAAATCCTTTGGCGGATGGTGGCGTGGCGGATTGTCCGGGAAGACAGGCGGCCAGTTTTGCAGGCTGTGACCCGCAATGCAAAGTGGAATAAATATTCCACCTGAAAATAATTTAGAAAAATTCATTGATCAAGGCCCGGCGCCGTTCTAGTCTGCATCCACGAACTCGCTTGCAAGCATCGGTTTCGCAGGCAAGAGCATCAGCACTCAAATCCATAACAATAAAAGAAGAGGGGCCGGCATGGGCCAGACTCGTTTTGCCACTGGGCGTCAGCTGGACGTGATTTGTCTCGGGCGCCTGGGTGTCGATCTCTACGCGCAGCAGATCGGCGCGCGCCTGGAGGACGTCAGCAGTTTCGCCAAATACCTCGGCGGCTCCTCCGCCAACATCGCGTTTGGCACCGCACGGTTGGGTGTGAAATCCGCCATGCTGACCCGCGTTGGCGACGACCACATGGGCCGTTTTCTGGTGGAGTCCCTGGCGCGGGAAGGCTGCGACGTCAGCGGCGTCAAGGTCGACGCCGAACGCCTGACCGCCATGGTCCTGCTCGGCATCAAGGACCGCGAAACCTTTCCGCTGGTGTTCTACCGCGAGAACTGCGCCGACATGGCGCTGCAACCGGAAGACATCGACGAAGCGCAGATCGCCTCCAGCAAGGCGCTGTTGATCACCGGCACACATTTCTCCACCGATCAGGTGTTCCGCGCCAGCAGTCAGGCGCTGGACTACGCCGAAAAACACCACGTCCGACGCGTCCTCGATATCGATTACCGCCCGGTGCTCTGGGGCCTGGCCGGCAAGGCTGACGGCGAGACGCGCTTTGTCGCCAACGACACCGTCAGCCAGCACGTGCAGCGCATCCTGCCGCGCTTCGACCTGATCGTCGGCACCGAAGAAGAATTCCTCATCGCCGGTGGCACGACCGATTTGCTCAGCGCCCTGCGTCGGGTCCGCGAACTCAGTGCCGCGACCCTGGTGGTGAAGCTTGGGCCACAAGGCTGCACGGTGATTCACGGCGCGATTCCGGCAAGGCTGGAAGACGGCGCGATCTACCCCGGCGTGCGCGTGGAAGTGCTGAATGTGCTGGGCGCAGGCGATGCGTTTATGTCCGGCTTTCTCAAGGGTTGGCTCAACGACGAGAGCGATGAGCGCTGCTGCCAGTTGGCGAATGCCTGCGGCGGTCTGGTGGTGTCGCGGCATGCGTGCGCGCCGGCCATGCCGACGCTGGTCGAACTGGAATATCTGTTCAACAGCCCGGTGGCGATTACCCGACCCGATCAGGACGCGGTGCTGCAGCGCCTGCACCGGGTCAGCGTGCCCCGTCGCGAATGGCAGCCGCTGTTCATCTTCGCCTTCGATCACCGCGGGCAACTGGTGGAGCTGGCGCAAAAGGCCGGGCGCGATCCGGCCTGTATCGGCCAGCTCAAGCAGTTGTTCGTGCAAGCGGTCGCGCGGGTCGAGGCCGATTTGCACACGCGCGGGATCGCTGCCGATGTCGGCGTGCTGGCGGATCAGCGCTTCGGTCAGGATTCACTGAATGCCGCCAGCGGGCGCGGCTGGTGGGTGGCTCGCCCGGTGGAAGTCCAGGGTTCACGCCCGCTGGCGTTCGAGCACGGGCGTTCGGTGGGCAGCACGCTGCAAAGCTGGCCTCAGGAACAGATCATCAAGTGCCTGGTGCAATACCACCCGGACGACGAGCCGATGCTGCGCCTGGAACAGGAAGCGCAACTGCTGGGGCTGTATCAGGCGGCGCTGGCCAGTGGTCACGAACTGCTGCTGGAGGTTATTCCGCCCAAGGATCATCCTTCGACCCATCCAGACGTTATCTACCGTTCCCTCAAGCGCCTCTACAACCTGGGCATTTACCCGGCCTGGTGGAAAATCGAGTCGCAGCCCGCCGAGGTCTGGGAGCAGCTCGACGCGCTGATCCACGAGCGCGATCCGTACTGCCGGGGCGTGGTGTTGCTGGGGCTGAACGCGCCCGCCGAAACCCTGGCAGCCGGCTTTCGTCAGGCGGCGAAAAGCACCACCTGCCGCGGTTTTGCCGTCGGCCGGACGATTTTTCATGAGCCCAGCCGAGCCTGGCTGGAAGGCGAAATCGACGACGCGGGCCTGATCACGCGGGTGCAGAGCAATTTCGGTTTCCTCATCGAATCCTGGCGCGACGCCCGGGCCTGACGTCAGAACCCGCGGCCTCTGTTTTCAGTTGAACGAGATAACAACAATAAAGGTGCAGCCATGCCCGCTTCTGCAATCCGAATTGGCATCAACCCGATTTCCTGGAGCAACGACGACCTCCCGGCCCTCGGCGGCGAAACGCCCCTGAGCACCGCGCTGGGTGAGGGCAAGGAAATCGGCTACGAAGGCTTCGAGCTCAACGGCAAATTCCCCAAGGATGCCCAAGGCGTGGCCGATGTGTTGCGCCCCTATGACCTGGCGCTGGTGTCGGGCTGGTATTCCGGTCGGCTCGCCAGCCGCTCGGCGGCCGAGGAAATCGACGCCATCGCCAGCCACGTCGAGCTGCTCAAGCACAATGGCGCCACGGTGCTGGTTTACGGCGAAGTGGCCGATTCGATTCAGGGTCAGCGCATTCGATTGGTCGAGCGACCGCGTTTCCACAGCGCCAGCGCCTGGCAGGCCTACGCCGACAAGCTCACCGAGCTGGCCCGGTTTACCCTGTCCCAGGGCGTGCGCCTGGCCTATCACCACCACATGGGCGCCTACGTGGAATCGCCGGAGGACATCGACACGCTGATGGCCCTGACCGGCGATGAAGTCGGCCTGCTGTTCGATTCCGGTCACTGCTACATGGGCGGCGGCGAACCGCTTCAAGTGCTGAGCAAACACATCGACCGCGTCTGTCACGTTCACTTCAAGGACGTGCGCAAGCCAGTGGTGCAACTGGCGCGCAACCATTTGTGGAGCTTTCCGGACTGCATCGTCAACGGCACCTTCACCGTGCCCGGCGATGGTGACATCGATTTCGCCGCGCTGCTGGATGTGTTGATGCAGGCCGGTTACCAAGGCTGGCTGGTGGTCGAAGCGGAACAGGACCCGGCCGTCGCGCCGAGCTATGCCTATGCAAAGAAAGGCTACGAGACCCTGCGCGCGTTGCTGGCCGCCGCGCAGGTCAATCACTCCGCTCGACAACACCGCACGCCCCAACAACCGCCTGAACACAGGAGTCTGTGAACATGAATCTCTTGGTCAAGAGCAAGGTCGAAGGGCGCGACGTGGTCGCGCTGGCCGACGGCGTGCTGACGTACGTCGGCTTCTCCGCCCATCGATTGAGCGTCGGCGAACGTCTGCCGGTGAGTGCGGGCGACAAGGAAATCTGCCTGGTGCTGCTCAGCGGTCGCATCAGCGTCAGCGGCGAGGCGCCGGGGCAGGGCGGGTTCAACTGGGAAAACCTCGGCGATCGGCAGTCCGTGTTCGAGGACAAATCTCCCTTTGCGGTGTATCTGCCGCCGGGCAGCCAGGCCGAAGTCACGGCGTTGAGCGCGGTGCAGATTGCCGTGTGCGCGGCGCCCGGCGATGCGTCCAAAGACCTGCCGGCGCGAGTCATCACCCCCGACACGATGAAACGCAGCGTGCGCGGCCGGGCGGCCAACACCCGTTACGTCTGCGACATTCTCCCTGATTCCGAGCCCGCGCATTCGTTGCTGGTGGTGGAGGTGCGCACGCCCTCGGGCCACTCATCCAGCTACCCGCCGCACAAGCACGACACAGATGATTTACCGCACCAGAGCTTTCTCGAAGAAACCTATTACCATCAGGTCAACCCGCCCCAGGGCTATGTGTTCCAGCGCGTGTACACCGACGATCGCAGCATCGATCAGGCCATGGCCGTGGAGAACAACGACCTGGTCACGGTGCCCAAGGGGTATCACCCGGTCACCGTGCCTTACGGCTACGAATCCTATTACCTGAACGTGATGGCCGGCCCCAAACGCGCCTGGCAATTTCATAACGATCCGCAGCATAGCTGGCTGCTCGATTTGTAAATCTATTGGAAGGAGCCCCTCAATGAGCACTGCCCCGATCATCGGCCACTACATCAACGGCCAGATTCACGACAGCGCCGAGCGTTTCAGCGATGTGTTCAATCCGGCCACCGGCGCCGTGCAGGCCCGGGTCGCGCTGGCGGAACTGAAGACCGTCGATGAAGCCGTTGCCGCTGCCCAGGCGGCGTTTCCCGCTTGGGCGGATCAGTCGTCCCTGCGCCGTGCGCGGGTCATGTTCAAGTTCAAGGAGCTGCTGGACCAGCACCATGACGAGCTGGCGGCCATCATCTGCCGCGAGCACGGCAAGGTGTTTTCCGATGCCAAGGGCGAAGTGGTGCGCGGTATCGAGATCGTCGAGTTCGCCTGTGGCGCGCCGAGCCTGTTGAAAAGCGACTACAGCGACAACATCGGTGGCGGCATCGACAACTGGAACCTGCGTCAGCCACTGGGCGTCTGCGCCGGCGTCACGCCGTTCAATTTCCCGGTGATGGTGCCGCTGTGGATGATCCCCATGGCGCTGGTCACCGGCAACTGCTTCATCCTCAAGCCGTCCGAACGCGACCCGTCTGCAAGTCTGCTGATGGCGCAACTGTTGAAACAGGCGGGCCTGCCGGATGGCGTGTTCAACGTGGTGCAGGGCGACAAAGTGGCCGTGGACGCGCTGTTGCAGCACAAGGGCATCGAGGCGATTTCCTTTGTCGGCTCCACGCCCATCGCCGAATACATTCATCAGCAGGGCACGGCCCACGGCAAGCGCGTGCAGGCTCTCGGCGGTGCGAAAAACCACATGATCGTCATGCCCGATGCCGACCTGGATCAGGCTGCCGACGCATTGATCGGCGCGGCTTACGGTTCGGCGGGCGAGCGCTGCATGGCGATTTCTATCGCCGTGGTGGTGGGTGACGTGGGGCAGAAACTCATCGACAAGCTGCTGCCGCGCATCGATGCCCTCAAGGTCGGCAACGGCATGAACGCCGACTCGGACATGGGCCCGCTGGTCACGGCGGTGCACAAGGCCAAGGTCGAAGGCTACATCGCCCAGGGCGTGCAAGAGGGCGCGAAGCTGATTGTCGACGGGCGCAACTTCACCGTGCCGGGGGCGGAACAGGGCTTCTTCGTCGGTGCCACGCTGTTCGATGAGGTGACGCCGGAGATGACTATCTATAAGGAGGAAATATTCGGACCGGTGCTGGGCATCGTCCACGTGCCTGATTTTGCCTCGGCGGTGGAGCTGATCAACGCCCACGAATTCGGCAACGGCGTGTCGTGCTTCACCAGCGACGGCGGCATTGCCCGGGCCTTTGCGCGCAACATCAAGGTCGGCATGGTGGGCATCAACGTGCCGATCCCGGTGCCGATGGCCTGGCATTCGTTCGGCGGCTGGAAACGCTCGCTGTTCGGCGATCACCATGCCTACGGCGAAGAAGGCCTGCGGTTCTACAGCCGCTACAAGAGCGTCATGCAGCGCTGGCCGGACAGCATCGCCAAGGGCGCGGAATTCAGCATGCCGACGGCGAAGTAGGGGAACAACGTTAATCGTTTGCTGAACGCGGTCGATGTGGGAGCGAGCTTGCTCGCGAAGGCGGCTGTATGGCCACTGGGGATGTGCCAGACGGACCGGCCCCTTCGTGAGCAAGCTCACTCCCACAGGGATCATCGCTGAGTCTGAATATTCAGCCCAGTCAGCCAAGTCCGCTAACCATTCCCAGGGCTTTCATCACCGCCAATAACAGCAAGGTGCAAGCATGACCACGACTCGATTGACCATGGCCCAGGCCCTGGTGAAGTTTCTCGATAACCAGTACGTCGAAGTCGACGGCGTGCAGAGCAAGTTCGTCGCCGGGGTGTTCACCATTTTCGGTCACGGCAACGTGCTCGGCCTGGGCCAGGCGCTGGAGCAGGACAGCGGCGAGCTCATCGTCCATCAAGGCCGCAACGAACAAGGCATGTGCCACGCCGCCATGGGTTTTGCCAAGCAACACCTGCGGCGCAAGGTCTACGCCTGTAGCTCGTCGGTCGGCCCCGGCGCCGCCAACATGATCACTGCCGCGGCCACCGCGTCGGCCAATCGCATTCCGCTGTTGTTGCTGCCCGGCGATGTCTACGCCAGTCGCCAGCCCGATCCGGTGCTGCAACAGATCGAACAGTTCCATGACCTCAGCATCAGCACCAATGACGCCTTCAAGGCCGTGAGCAAATACTGGGACCGCATCAACCGCCCCGAGCAGCTGATGAGCGCGGCCCTCAACGCCATGCGCGTGCTCACGGACCCTGCCGAAACCGGCGCCGTCACCCTGGCACTGCCCCAGGACGTGCAGGCCGAAGCCTACCACTACCCCGATTCATTCCTGCAAAAGCGCGTGCACCGCATCGACCGCCGTCCGCCCACCGAAGCGATGCTCAACGATGCCGTGACGCTGCTCAAAGGCAAACGCAAGCCGCTGCTGATCTGTGGCGGCGGCGTGCGTTATTCCGGTGCGGCCGCCGAGTTGCAGGCGTTCGCCGAGCGCTTCGGCATCCCGTTCAGCGAGACCCAGGCAGGCAAAAGCGCCATCGTCTCCGCCCATCCACTGAACATGGGCGGCATCGGCGAGACCGGCACCCTGGCGGCGAATACCCTGGCCCGGGAGGCGGACCTGATCATCGGCGTCGGCACCCGTTACAGCGATTTCACCACCGGCTCCAAATCCCTGTTCCAGAACCCTGACGTGCAATTCCTCAACCTCAACGTCGGCGCATTCGATGTGCAGAAACTCGATGGCGTGCAGGTGTTGGCCGATGCGCGCCTGGCGCTTCGCTCCCTGTCGGATCAGTTGGGGGACTACCGCGCGCAGTGGGGCAATCAGCCGCGCGAGGCGAGGGCTGCTCTGGATGCGGAAGTGGATCGGCTGTACGCCGTGGAATACCAGGCCGAGGCTTTCGAGCCGGAAGTCAGCGGCCATCTCGACCCGCAGGTGCTGCGCGATTTCATCGAAATGACCGGTTCGTGCCTGACCCAGAGCCGGGTATTGGGGGTGCTCAACCAGCAATTGCCCTCAGACGCGGTCATCGTCGCGGCGGCCGGCAGTCTGCCCGGCGATTTGCAGCGGACGTGGCGCAGCACCAGCGTCGACAGTTACCACGTCGAGTACGGCTATTCCTGCATGGGCTATGAGGTCAACGCCGCGTTGGGCGTGAAAATGGCGGCGCCGGAGCGCGAGGTGTACGCGCTGGTGGGTGACGGTTCCTACATGATGCTGCACTCGGAACTGGCCACCTCGATTCAGGAACGGCGCAAGATCAACGTGATACTGCTCGACAACATGGCCTTCGGTTGCATCAACAATTTGCAGATGGGCAACGGCATGGGCAGTTTTGGTACGGAATTCCGCTACCGCAATCCCGAGACCGGTCAGCTGGATGGCGACTTCGTGCCGGTGGATTTCGCCATGAGTGCCGCGGCGTATGGCTGCAAGACCTACAAGGTCAGCAACGCCCGGGAGCTGGAAGCGGCACTGGCCGATGCGCGCCTGCAGACCGTTTCGACGCTGATCGACATCAAGGTGCTGCCGAAAACCATGATCCACGGCTACCTGTCGTGGTGGCGCGTGGGCGTGGCGCAGGTGTCGACCACGGGAACAACGGCCGAGGCGTACGAGCGGCAAAAAGCGGCGTTGGCCAAGGCCCGCCAGTATTGAACACAGGCCCTGTAGGAGCGTGGCTTGTCCCGCGATCTGCCGGGAACCGGCAGCACATTCAGGCAACGCGATGTGTCTGATACACCGCATTGGCTGGATTGACGACGACTGCGTCGCCGATCGCGGGACAAAGCCACGCTCCTACAGGGCAAGGAGATTACTTATGAAAATCGGACTCATCGGCTACGGCAAGGGCGGGCGTTACTTTCACGCGCCGCTGATTGCCAGCCAGCCCGGCATGACGTTTGCCGGCGTGGTCACCCGTTCGCCGGAACGCCGCCAGGACCTGCGCAACGATTACCCCAAGGTCCCGGCCTTCGACAGCCTGGCCGATCTGGTCGCGGCCGGTGTCGATGCGGTGGTGATCTCGACGCCGCTGGCCTCCCGCCGTGCCTTGATTCTCGAAGCCATCGCACTCGGCGTCCCGGTCGTCAGCGACAAACCGTTCGCGCCGGATGCCCAGGCGGCCCAGGAACTGGTAGACGCCGCCGAACGCCGAGGCGTGCTGCTGGGCGTGTACCAGAACCGTCGCTGGGACTCGGATTTTCTCACCGTGCGCAAGCTGATCGATCAGGGCGTTCTCGGCGACATCAGCCGCTTCGAGTCCCGGGTCGAGCGCTATTCGCCGTCCTCGGTTGGCAAGGAAAGCGGCGGCGGCATTCTCCGCGATCTCGGCAGCCATCTGGTGGATCAGGCACTGCTGCTGTTCGGGCCGGTGAAGCGGGTGTACGCCGAGCTTGAGTTCGCGACGCCGGAGCAAAAGGTCGATCACGGCTTCTTTATTTCACTGACCCATGCCAACGGCGTGGTTTCGCACCTCTGGGGCAACTGCCTGCAAAACGCCCAGGGCCCGCGTTTTCGAGTCAACGGTTCACAGGGCTGCTATACCGTGGAGGGCCTCGACGGTCAGGAAGCTGCCGCACTGGCCGGGTTGTCCCCCCGATCCGAAGGCGATCGCTGGGGCGTGGAAGAACACCGACGCTGGGGCTGGTTCCAGCAGGGCGAGCACCGCGAGCGGGTCCCGTCGGAGCGTGGCTGCTGGACCGAGTTTTACCGGCAGTGGCAGGAAGCGGTGATGAATCAGGGGCGTAATCCTGTGGATGCAAACGATGCGGTTGCCTCGGCCCGCGTGCTGGATGCCGCGAGGATCAGCGCGATGGAGGGCAGGGTGGTTGTGCTGTAGGACGTGCACCCGAATGTCCCGCGAGGGAGTGCGCTGCACCCACCGGATTGCCCGAACAAGGCGCATCAAACCGAAAATAGAAATTAATTCTAAAAGCTGTTGAAGTAGAAATTATTTTCCAATAGAGTCATTTCCAGGTTGCCGACGATCGCCGTCAGCGCCTGGTGCCGGGTCTCCCGGCAGCAGGCCGAACGAGCGACACAAAAACAAGAAAGCCAATCGCAGACAGGTACCGCCAATGAATATTCTCAGATCAGCCGCCAAGGCTTGCCGTCCCTTCTTACTCGCGCTTCCTGCTATTCCCCGCGCTGTTTCCCACAGATTGATCAACGCCGCCCCCGCTGTCGAGTCCGCCCTCGAAACCATCGCCCATGTGCTCTGCGTCCAACGCCGCGGGGTTGTGGTATGCGGCGCATCGGGTGGTTCGGTCGCGCACCTTTCAGACACAGCGCGCACTGCTCCGCGCTGAGTGTCAGTACCTCCAGCCGTCATCATCCCTGTCATTACAACAACAAGAATCTGGAGAAAGACCGTTCATGAATACCCCGCTCCGTTTCACCTCACTCGCTCTAGCCCTCATGCTGAGCAGCGGCGCCACCCTGGCCGCCGACCTGAAGATCGGCGTGTCCATGTCGCAGTTCGATGACACGTACCTGACCTACATGCGCGAGGACATGGACAAGAAAGTCAAAGCCATGGGCGGCGTCGATTTGCAGTTTGTCGATGGCCGCAATGACGTGAACAAACAGCTCGATCAGGTGCAAGAGCTGATTGGCAAGAAGGTTGACGCACTGATCGTCAACCCCGTCGACACCGAAGCCACCGTGAAGATCACCAAGGCTGCCACGGATGCCGGCATTCCGCTGGTCTACGTCAACCGCCGTCCGGACGATCCGAAGCTGCCCGCAGGCGTTGCCTCTGTGACCTCCGACGACAAGGAAGCAGGGCGCATGCAAATGGAATACCTGGCCAAGAAAATGGACGGCAAGGGCAACGTCGTCATCTTGCTCGGTGAGCTGGCCAATAACTCGACCCGCGACCGCACGGCGGGCGTCAAGGAAGTCCTGAAAAACTACCCCGACATCAAGGTCACTCAGGAGCAGACCGGCGCCTGGCAGCGGCAGAAAGGCATGGACGTCACCAATGACTGGCTGACCCAGGGCCGCGACTTCAAGGCGGTCATCTCCAACAACGACGAAATGGCCATCGGTGCGGCCATGGCGCTGAAGCAGGCGGGCAAGAAAGGGGAGGTGTTTGTGGCCGGTGTCGACGGCACGCCGGACGGTCTGAGCGCGGTCAAGAAAGGCGACCTCTCGGTCTCGGTGTTTCAGGACGCCAAGGGGCAGGGCGAGGGCGCAATCGATGCGGCCGTGAAACTGGCGAAGAAGGAAACGCTGCCCGAACAGGCCATCGTGATTCCCTTCAAGCTGATCACGCCTGACAACGTCAACACCTTCAAATAACCGCTCATCTCAGACCGACTGACACCCGGCAGAGCACCGCCTGGCCGTGCCTCTGCCGACCCTGTCACCCGAGGAGCCTGTGACCATGTTCGCTTCCACAACCGCTTCGGCTTCAACCCTCTCGCCTGTCTCCGGGACGACGAACGACGCCGAGCACCCTTATCTGCTGGAAATCACCAACATCAGCAAGGGCTTCCCCGGGGTGGTGGCGCTGGACAACGTGCAACTGCGCGTGCGGCCCGGCAGCGTGCTGGCGCTGATGGGCGAGAACGGCGCGGGCAAGTCCACGCTGATGAAAATCATCGCCGGCATCTACCAGCCCGACACCGGTGAAATCCGCCTGCGTGGCGAGCCGGTGGTGTTTCAGTCCCCGCTGGCGGCGCTGCAATCGGGCATTGCCATGATCCATCAGGAGCTCAACCTGATGCCCCACATGAGCATCGCCGAGAACATCTGGATCGGCCGCGAGCAGCTTAACGGCCTGCACATGGTTGACCACCGTGCGATGCACCGCTGCACGGCGCAATTGCTCGGACGCCTGCGCATCAACCTCGATCCAGAGGAGATGGTCGGCAACCTGAGCATCGCCGAGCGTCAGATGGTCGAGATCGCCAAGGCCGTTTCCTACGACTCCGACGTACTGATCATGGACGAGCCGACCTCCGCCATTACCGAGACGGAGGTCGCCCACCTGTTTTCGATCATTGCCGACCTGCGGGCCCAGGGTAAGGGCATCATCTACATCACCCACAAGATGAACGAAGTGTTCGCCATCGCCGATGAGGTGGCGGTGTTCCGGGACGGCGCCTATATCGGTCTGCAGCGGGCCGACAGCATGAACGGCGACAGCCTGATTTCGATGATGGTTGGCCGTGAACTCACCCAGCTGTTTCCCGAACGCGACCAGCCCGTGGGCAAGTTGCTGCTGTCGGTTCGCGACCTGTCGCTCAACGGCGTGTTCGAAGGCGTGTCGTTCGACCTGCACGCCGGCGAAGTGTTGGGCATCGCCGGGCTGATGGGCTCGGGGCGCACCAATGTCGCTGAAACGATCTTCGGCATCACCCCCAGTACGCGCGGGGAAATCCTCCTCGACGGCACGCCGATCCGTGTCAGCGACCCGCACTTCGCCATCGAGAAGGGCTTCGCGTTGCTCACCGAGGATCGCAAGCTCAGCGGCCTGTTTCCGTGCCTGTCGGTGCTGGAAAACATGGAGATGGCGGTGCTGCCCCATTACGCTGGCAACGGTTTTGTCCACCAGAAAGCCTTGCGCGTGCTGTGCGAAGACATGTGCAAAAAGCTGCGGGTGAAGACGCCGTCCCTTGAGCAGTGCATCGACACGCTGTCCGGCGGCAATCAGCAGAAGGCGCTGCTGGCGCGCTGGCTGATGACCAACCCGCGGGTGCTGATCCTCGATGAGCCCACCCGCGGCATCGACGTCGGCGCCAAGGCCGAGATCTATCGGCTGATTTCCCTGCTCGCCAGCGAGGGCATGGCGGTGATCATGATTTCTTCCGAACTGCCGGAAGTGCTGGGGATGAGCGACCGGGTCATGGTCATGCACGAAGGCGAAATGATGGGCACCCTCGACCGCGCCGAGGCCACCCAGGAGCGGGTCATGCACCTGGCGTCCGGAAACCCGGTCCACTGAATCTCGGGCTATTGACGCTCCGATTCAAGCACTGCACCACGCCCCAGTCACACTGCCCCAGTCGGGTCGCACAAGAACAAGAGGCACACATGAAGATGAACGCGATGCTGGAAAACAAACCCGCTCTGGCGCCCCGCAAGCACAAGCGCCGGCTGCCCACCGAACTGAGCATCTTTCTGGTGCTGATCGGCATTGGTCTGATCTTCGAGTTGTTCGGGTGGATCGTCCGCGATCAGAGCTTTCTGATGAATTCCCAGCGGCTGGTGCTGATGATTCTGCAGGTGTCGATCATCGGCCTGCTGGCCATCGGCGTGACCCAGGTCATCATCACCACCGGCATCGACTTGTCGTCAGGTTCGGTGCTGGCGCTGTCGGCGATGATTGCCGCCAGCCTGGCGCAATCGTCGGACTACACCCGCGCCGTGTTTCCGTCGCTGACCGATCTGCCGGTGTGGGCGCCCGTCATCGCCGGCCTTGGGGTGGGGCTGCTCGCCGGGGCGATCAACGGCAGCATCATCGCCATCACCGGCATCCCGCCGTTCATTGCCACGCTGGGCATGATGGTCTCGGCGCGGGGGCTGGCGCGCTACTACACCGGCGGCCAACCCGTGAGCATGCTGAATGACTCCTACACCGCGATCGGCCAGGGCGCCATGCCGGTGATCATCTTTCTGGTGGTCGCGGTGATCTTTCACATTGCCCTGCGCTACACCAAGTACGGCAAATACACCTACGCCATCGGCGGCAACATGCAGGCGGCGCGCACCTCGGGGATCAACGTCAAGCGGCATCTGGTGATCGTCTACAGCATCGCGGGTCTGCTGGCCGGGCTGGCCGGGGTGGTGGCGTCGGCACGGGCGGCCACCGGGCAGGCCGGCATGGGCGTTTCCTACGAGCTGGACGCCATCGCGGCGGCGGTGATCGGCGGCACGAGCCTGGCCGGTGGCGTCGGACGGATCACCGGCACGGTGATCGGCGCGCTGATCCTCGGGGTCATGGCCAGCGGCTTTACCTTCGTCGGCGTCGATGCCTACGTGCAGGACATCATCAAGGGCCTGATCATTGTCGTCGCCGTGGTCATCGATCAGTACCGCAACAAGCGCAAGCTCAAGCGCTGAGTCGTTCAGGCGTCATCAAAGAGGGCCTCATTGCAGGCCCTTTTCGTTTTTCATCGGTTTGAACCGATCACGCCACGGTCGGTCAGACACCATCTGCCTCGTTTCGAGGACGCCCGGGCCGGGTGAAGGGTGCGATCAAATCCCCGGCGCGACCCAATGCCACCGGGTATTGCGGCCCTTGTTGGACGAATCCTGATCAATTATGTTGCCGAGTACCGAACCCGGCCTTAGACTGCCGCCCCTCGTAAATTGAGTGCCAAGCGGCGCTTCGAGACTACGGCGCGTTTAATGCCAGGTTGAGGCGCACCTTTGAGATCGCCTTAATGCACGTTTTTTTATAGAGAAATCAATGACCAAGGAAAAGTTGCTGGCGATGCCGGCCGATGACTACATGAACGCCGAGCAACACGCGTTCTTCGTCGGCCTGTTGCAAGCCATGAAAGTCGAAATCCACGAGCGCATCGAGCAGAGCCGTATCGCGATCGAAAGCCTGGACACCCCGGCTGACCCTGCCGACGCCGCTTCCGTGGAAGAAGAGCGCCACTGGCTGGTGAACGTGATTGACCGCGATCAGCGCATGCTGCCTCAGCTGGAAATGGCCTTGAGCCGCATCGCTGACGACAGCTTTGGCTGGTGCGAAGACAGCGGCGAGCCGATTGGCCTCAAGCGCCTGCTGATCAGCCCGACCACCAAGTATTGCATCGAAGCTCAGGAACGTCACGAGCAGATCGACCGCCACCAGCGTCAGGCGTGATCCATCGGGTTCGACCGCCCGCAACGGGTGGTCGAGCCGTTCCCTTGCGCACCGTTCAAGCGCCTACCGTATAGCCCCCCCCCCCCCGTCGCAGCACATTCCGACCGACTACCACCAATGACTCATGGCGCATGGCCGCTATTTGGGCGTTTAATGCTTTCACAATAATGAAAGCAGGGCAGGTCCCGGACATGGATGCGAAAGGTCGTCACGCAGCAACACCCTCCCACCCCGCGCACGCGGCCGTCGACAGTCAGGTCGTCACCGGTTCGCGCTGGCTGACGCCCGCCCTGCAAAGCCTTGGCTTGTGCCTGCTGTTTGCGGCGATGGCGTGGGGTTATGTGTCCGTTTACGTGTGCCTGCCCGTCGCGCTGTTGATTCTGTGGTTGCCGCCGCTGTTCGCCGGCCGAACGCCGGTGGCGGCGGGAGAGGCGGGCGAAGACACCATGACCCGTCTGACCCGGGACCTGTCCCGAAGCACCAGTCACAACGCGTTGTCTGCTGCGGCCGTGGCGTTTTCGGTCAGGCAACTGGCGGGCAAGCTGCAGTCTCAGGTCAACGCGGCCGAGCAGATCGTCAGCAGCGCCGATGTGATGATCGCTACCGAGCGCGCCACGTCGACCCTCAGCCAGCAAGCGCTGACGGCCGCCAGCCAGGCGCGGGAGAGCAGCGGCGCCGGGCTCAACGTCCTCAACGCTTCCATCGGCCTGATGCACCAACTCAGTGAGCGGGCCGACAGCAGCCGTGAACTGATCGAAGCGCTCAGCCAGCGCAGCGAAGACATTCAGCGTGTGACGGCGGTGATTCAGTCCATCGCCAGCCAGACCAATCTGCTCGCCCTCAACGCCGCCATCGAAGCCGCGCGGGCCGGCGAACACGGCCGTGGCTTTGCGGTGGTGGCCGATGAAGTGCGCGGGCTGGCCGGGCGCACGGCGACGGCGACCAGTGAAGTCGGGGAGATGGTCGTTGATATCCAGCAGCGCACCCGTCAGGTGGTCGAGCAGATCCGGCAGTTGTCGGGCGACCTGAGTGGCGGCGTGGCGCAGGTCGAATCCACCGGTCAGCAACTGGCGAGCATCGCTCAGCTGGCGGTTGGCGTAGAGCAGCAAGTGGGTGAGATCGCGCGGGGCGCCCAGACCAATCAGGCGCAATTGAGCAGCCTGTTCGTGGCCGTCGAGCAAATGCGCAGCGACCTTGCCGTCAGCGATGACCAGACCCGGCGCCTGGCGCAATCGGCGTTGCAGATGGAGGAGCAGGCGGAAACCATCAGCGAACGCCTGGCCCAGGTCGGTCTGGATGACTATCACCAGCGCATTTACGACCTCGCCCGCGAAGGCGCCAGCCAGATCGCCGCCACGTTCGAGGAGGACATCGATCAGGGCCGGGTCAGCCTGACCGATCTGTTCGACCGCACCTATCAGCCCATCGCCAACACCTCGCCAGCCAAGTACCAGACGCGCTTCGACCGCTACACCGACCAGACGCTGCCGGCCATTCAGGAACCGCTGCTGACCCGTCATGAGGGTCTTGTGTTCGCTATCGCCTGCACCCAGCAAGGCTACGTGCCGACCCACAATCAGGCGTTCAGCCGACCTTTGACGGGCGACACGGCAGTCGACGCGGTCAACAACCGCACCAAGCGCAAGTTCGACGACCGCACCGGGATTCGCTGCGGCAGTCACCAGCAGCCGGTTCTGTTGCAGACCTACACCCGCGACACCGGCGAACTGATGCACGATCTTTCCGTGCCTGTCATGGTCAAGGGCCGGCATTGGGGCGGGCTGCGGCTGGGTTATAGGCCGGAGAAAAGCTGAGGACTGAGTGGCAAGCTACAAGCTTCAAGTGAAGAGCAGTGAGCAGTGATCGGGCGTCTTGTGGCTTGTCGCTTGAAGCTTGCAGCTCTTCGCGGAGCGTTAGTTGTGAGACTAAGGCCCTTTAATTATTTAAACGTCCGATATTGAAGTAGGAAGCGTCTGAAGTGCAGTTCCATCGGTTGACGGGACGTTAACTGCGATCATCCTGTGAGTATATGTCCGAATATGTAAATGCCTGTTCGGGACTCATGTCAGTACTCACGGATGAATCAAATGACAAAGAAAACTATCACTCACGCGTCGGCCGATTCCCGCACCGACGCGCCGGAAGTCACCGTTCGTCTCGGTGTGTTCTTCGACGGGACCGGTAATAATCGCGTCAATAGCCAGATAGGCGCCGACTGCGAGGCCATGGCGGAAGTCTACGGCGGCGTGCATATAAAAGAGTGTGGTGGCCGACACACTGACCCCGGCAGCAGTTACAGCAACAGCCCCACCAATATCGCGAGACTGGCCGGCTTATATAAGCAACAGCGCAAGGCGATCATTAAAGCCGACGGCCTGTATGTATATGGTGCGGTGTATGTCAGCGGCGTTGGCACCACCTCTGGCGGGCGCGATTCACGCGTGTCGGGCCAGGGCTTTGGTCGCGGCACCACCGGCGTGGTGGCGAAAGTGTCACGGGGCATCAAAAAACTCGCCGACGAACTTCAGATGTTTGAAAGCGATAACCCGGGTTGTGTCATCGGTGCGCTGGAACTGGACGTGTTTGGCTTCAGTCGGGGTGCGGCCTCGGCCCGGCATCTGGCCAACGAAGTGCTGAAAAAATCCCGGGGCGCGCTGGACCCGGTTCTGGACCCACGCAAACTGCCGCTGTCGGACAGCTTCTCATGGGCCAGCGGCAGCGTACGGTTGAAGGTTATCGGGCTGTTCGACACCGTGGCCGCCGTCGGTGGGATCTCCGATCTGGGCAGCGTTCGGGATGCGGTCAATAAACGGGTCAATCTGTTTCTGCCGCCCGGGTGCGCGCAGCAGGTGCTGCATTTGGTGGCCGGCGATGAGCATCGGCGCAATTTCGTCCTAAACAGCGTCAAGCCCGACTGGCCCCGGGAAATCGTGCTGCCCGGCAGCCATTCGGACATCGGCGGCGGCTACCAGCCCCAGGAAGTCGAGAAGGTGTCGCTGTTCCGGCCACGCCGCAGCCTGGCTTGCGTCAACACGCCCTACGACGAAACGGACGCCTGGCTGCAGGCCCACGCCGAGCTGTCCACCCTCGACGCCAGGCGTCTGCTCGACCCCACCGATGAGAGCGCTTCGCTGGGCGTTGAATGTTTCGAACGGTTTGCCAGCAGCTCACGCGGGGTCAAAACGGTGGTCGCGACGGTGACGCTGGAACGCCGCGTCTACAACCACCTTGCCCACGTTTACCTGCGGCTCATGCACACCCTGGCGAGTGACGAAGGTGTGCCGTTTTTGCCGATCCGTGATTCCGCAGAAATCACCCTGCCACCAGAATTGCGTCCCATCGCCGCCAAGCTGATCAGCCATGCAAAAGGAGAGGGCGGGGTGCTGAACGACGCCGAGCTGACGCTGTTGCATCAGCGCTACATCCATCGCTCGGCGCACTGGAACAACGCCCGACGCGATGCGCTGGTGGATGGCCTTTTCGTGCACGCGCCTGCGCGGAATGGGCGGCAGATGTTTTCCAATGTCGGCCAGCCCGGTTACCCACAGTGACCGGGCTGCCTTGAGGGGTTGGGGCACGATAATGGCGGATCAGGCAAAAAAATGGCGGCCTCGAAGGGCCGCCTTTTTCACACGTGCGCCGGGTCAGGTCGGCGTGTGCAGCAACACATTCAGCTCGTCAACGATGGGCGCCCAATCGTCATCCAGCTGAATCTTCTCCTTGAGCAGTCCGGCTTGATTCTCCGTCCAGAAATCGGCTTCGGAGACCTTCTCACCTTCCGGCAGTTGGTGCGCGGCGACAAATGCGTCGATGCTGGCCTGATCGGACTCCAGCCCCAGTTGTTCGAACAACATTTCAAGCGACGGCGTCATGATTTCCATTTTTTCTCCCGAACGGGTCAAGGACCCGGGTTGGCGTGTCAGTGAGTAACCTTCTGCTGCATGGGAGTACGCGCGGCAGGCAAGAGTTCTAACTGATTGCCTGAAGAGCCGCCGACACACCACGCGCTGTTAGTAGGACTGGCTTTAGCCGGGAAAGCGTCAGGTGGCACACCGCGAAATTAATGGTGCCCAATCAGGCCACTTCCCGGCTGAAGCCGGTCCCGCTAAAAAAATCGCATGGCTCTTTACTGGGGTGAATCCACCCCACTCAAACATCCGATGGCGTCTTGCCGTGTCGGGCCAGTCCCACCGAAACATCGTATGGCGGCAAAAACGTCATCGCAGCGGACGAAAGGGATATAGCCCGTATAGACTGACTGCCGGTAGAATCCGTACCCACGCCAGCGTCCGGCTTCAGGACGCACCATTTCTCGTTTTTTTCTCGCCCGGTCCGCTGTCCGGGCGAGTTCCTATCTGGTTGGGAGTTTGTACATTGGCAGTAGGTAATCTGGATACCCACGCGTTATTCGTGCTCGGCGACGTGCGCGCGAAGTTGGTGAAGCTATTCCAGGCGCGATTCGTTTACGTCATCGAACAATCCCCTGAAGGCATTTACATGTCGGAGATCGACACCGACACCGCACTGGTGGTCGATGACAAACCCGGTCTGGAGCTGAAAGTGGGTGACCACTTCCGTGCCGCGGTATTGCCCAGCCGCGAAGGCGGCAAGTTCGAAATCCGCTTTCGCGACATCAGGATGACCATCTATGGTCTGGGCGAATACGCGTTTGTCGAAGTGCCTGAAGGCCAGGGCATCGTGTTCAAAGAGTCCCACAGCATCTTCATGGTGTTCGCCGCCCACGAGCAGATTGAGTCCGGCCTGAGCACAGTCCTCAAAGCCGCCACCGCCAAAGCCGCGAAATGGCGCAAGGGCGAGCTGACGTTCAAAGCCAGCGAGTAAGCACCGCGCTTCAACACACCTGCACACGGAACGCGCCCACATCCCCCCACGCCACAAGCGATGGGTGGCGGGCATGCGTGCGTCCGGCTATCGCCAACGGCACAGCATCAATGCCCTTGCTGTCTGCCGTCGCTGACTTCAGGTGGTACGTCGTCACCGGCCATGCGCTTGCGAAAGAGTCCGGTGCGCGCCAGCAGCAAGGTGGTGACCGGCACGGTGATGGCGAGCAGGACCGGGATCAGCCACGCGTGCAGCACGGGACCTTCCTTCAGCGCCGAGAAGTAGACGATGGACGCCAGCGCCACGCACCACGCCCCGAGGGTCGACGCCAAGGCAGGCGGGTGCATGCGCTGAAAAAAGTCTTTCATGCGCAACAGACCCAGCGCGCCGATCAGCCCGAACAGGCTGCTCAGCACCAGCAGGACGGCGGTCAGCACTTCGACCCAGAACGGCAGAACCTGCAGCGAATTCATTCGATCACCTCGCCGCGCAACAGAAATTTGGCCAGCGCAAATGAGCCGACGAAGCCGAACAGTGCGATCAGCAGCGCCGCCTCGAAGTAGGTGTCACTGGCATAGCGAATCCCCAGCACCAGCATCATCAGCATCGCCAGGATGTACAGGTAGTCCAGCGCCAGCACCCTGTCCTGCGCCGACGGGCCTTTGAACAGGCGGATCAAGGTCAGGACCATGGCGAGGGTGAACACCGACAGCGTAAACAGAATCGCGTTTGTGAGCAGGGCGCTCATTGGAAAATCTCCATCAGTGGCCGTTCGTACGTGCTCTTGAAGTGCTCGATGAAGGCAGCTTCGTCGTCCAGATCGAACACATGCATCAGCAGCACGCTGCGATCCAGCGCCAGTTCAGACCAGACCGTGCCCGGCACCACCGTGCAGATCATCGCCAGCGCCGCGAGGCCGTGGGCGTCGTGCAGGTCCAGCGGCACCTTGACGAAGGCCGAGCGCGGTGGACGGCGGCCCGCGCGCAGTACGCCCCAGGCGACGGCCAGATTGGACACCACCACATCGCGGCCCACCAGCAAGAACAAGCGCAGTGCGGCGCCGGGTTTGCGGATTCGCGCGGGCGAAGGGCGCAACGGCGCGAAGATGTAGGGCGCGAAAAAGCCGAGCAGGGCGCCCAGCAGCAGGTTGCCCGGGCTCAGCGACAGGTTCAGCAACAGCCACAACCCCCACAGCGACAGCGACAACAGTGGCGCGGGAAACAGGCGCTTCATGGCTGCACCTCCGCCGCTGCCGAAGCGGGCCCCGGTATCGGCCTGGCTGCCTTGACGGAGAGCACGTATTGCTGCGGGTCATGCAGCGCCTGGGCGGTGTCCTGGGTGTAATGCAACAGCGCCTGGGCCTTGAACGTCAGCACGATGGCGCAGCCCACCAGCAAGGCGATCGGCAGGCATTCGTTGAGCCGCAGCAGTGGCGCCGCGTGTTCCTGGGGCGTCCAGAAGCGTTTGATGCCGACCCGCACGAAGGCAAACAGCGACGTCAGTCCGGAAATAATCAGCAGTGCCACCAGCGTCCAACTGTCGCCGCGAATGGCTTCGGCCTTCGCCACATCAAGGCCCAGCGGATTGAGCAGGGCGCTGATCAGCGTCAGCTTGCCGAGAAAACCCGACAGCGGCGGCATGCCGATGATCAACAGCGCGCAGGCAATGAAACTCAGGCCCAGAAACGCCATGGTCCAGGGGATGACGTGGCCGACCACGGCTTTCTGCTCGTCATCCAGATTGGTCCCCGGCACCGGGTGCAACGACTCCAGCGCCTTGGGCAACTGGTCGGCGTCCTCGTCGAGGGCGATGTCATTGGCCGAGCGTGAGCGTTCGATCAACTCCGCCAGCAGGAACATCGCGCTGAGCGCCAGGGTCGAGCTGACCAGATAAAACAGTGCGCCTGCGGTCAGGCTCGGCTGCGCGAAACCGACCGCCGAGAGCAGGATCCCCGCCGACACCAGAATGCTCAGACTGGCCATGCGCTCCAGGCGCTGGGCGGCCACCACTGAAATCGCCGCCACGGTCACGGTGGCCATGCCCCCCCAGATCAGCCAGTCCCCGCCGAAGAACGCCGACGCGCCGGCCTGACCGGAAAACAGCAGCGTCCACAGCCGCAGCAGCGTGTAGAAACCGACCTTGGTCATGATCGCGAACAGCGCCGCCACCGGTGCGCTGGCGGCGGAATACGCCGGCACCAGCCAGAAATTCAGCGGCCACATGCCGGCCTTGGCCAGAAACGCCACTGCCAGAATGGCCGCGCCCGCGTGCAGCAAGCCCAGATCGCCCTCCGGCACCTGAGGAATTTTCACGGCCAGGTCGGCCAGGTTCAGCGTACCGGTGACGCCGTAAATCAGCGCCGCGCCAATCAGAAACAACGACGAAGCCAGCAGGTTGATGGTGATGTAATGCAGGCCCGCCGACACCCGCGCGCGGCCCGAGCCGTGCAGCATCAGGCCATAAGATGCCGCCAGCAAAACCTCGAAGAACACGAACAGGTTGAACAGGTCGGCAGTAAGAAAGGCGCCATACAACCCCATCAGTTGAATCTGAAACAGCGCGTGGAAACTGGCGCCGGCGCGGTCCCAACGGGCCAGGGCGAAGAGCAGGGCGCAGAAGGCGACGATGCCGGTCAGCACCAGCATCAGCGCCGACAGGTGATCGACCACCAGCACGATGCCGAACGGCGCCTCCCAGTTGCCCGGCAAGTACACGCCGATGGAGCCGGTGGTGCCGGTCTTCTGCACCCAGATCATCAGCGTGATGGCGATCGCCAGGCCGAGTCCGGTGGAGAACAGGTTGATCCGCGCTTTCAGCGGGCGGTGTTTCTCGCCGAGCCACAGCACCAGCGCAGCGGTGAGCACCGGCAGCAGGATCGGTGCGACGATCAGTTGATTCATCACACTCATTCACCCAGCTCCCGGCCGTCGACGTGGTCGTTGCCGGTCAGACCGCGCGACGCCAGCAGCACCACCAGGAACAGCGCAGTCATGGCGAAGCTGATGACGATGGCCGTCAGCACCAGCGCCTGGGGCAGGGGATCGGTGTAATTGAGCAGGTCCTGGGGCACGCCGTCCTTGATGATCGGCTCCTTGCCGATGAACAGGCTGCCCATGCTGAAGATAAACAGATTGACGCCGTAGGACAGCAGGCACAGGCCCATCACGACCTGAAAGGTCCGTGGACGCAGGATCAGCCACACGCCGGAGGCGGCAAGCACGCCGATGGCAATGGCGATGACTTCTTCCATCAGATGGCTCCTTGTGAAATCGGACTGTCGGCCGGGACCGGTTCAATGGGCTGCGGCAGCGAGGTCGGGCGATGGCTGCGCACCGACTGGTGAGCCAGCGCCGTGAGGATCAACAGGGTCGAGCCGACCACCACCGCGTACACGCCGATGTCGAAAAACAGCGCGCTGGCGATGTGCAGGTCACCCAGTATCGGCAGGACCACATGCGCGGTGTGGGTGGTCATGAACGGATAACCGAGGGCCATCGAGCCCAGACCCGTGGCCAGCGCGAAGAACAGCCCGGTGCCCATCCAGCGCAACGGCCGCAGGCTCATGTTGGCCTCGACCCACTGGGTGCCGGCGACCATGTATTGCAGGATGAACGCCACCGACATGACCAGCCCGGCCACGAAACCGCCGCCCGGCTGGTTATGCCCGCGCATGAACAGGTACATCGAGACCACAAAAGCCACCGGCAACAGCAGGCGCACCAGCACCGCCGGCACCATCATGAAGCCCAGCGCGGTATCGGCGGCGTGACGCGGATTGACCAGATCGGTGACCACGTCACGGGCCAGCAAGCGCTGTTGCGCCGGCAGGGCGATGCTTTCTTTCGGCGGGCGGAAGCGCCGCAGCAGGGCAAAGACCGTCAGCGCCACCACGGCCAGCACGGTGATTTCGCCAAAGGTGTCGAAGCCACGGAAGTCCACGAGCATGACGTTGACCGCATTGGTGCCGCCGCCCTGGGCCAGGGCACGGCTCAGGTAAAACTCGGAAATGGCGTTCGGCGTCGGCCGCGTCAGCATCGCGTAGGACAACACCGCCATGCCGCCACCCACCGCCACGGCGAGGACGAAGTCGCGGATCCGCCGCACCTTGGCCCGGCGTCGCGCCTGGGACGGTGGTGGCACGTTTTCGTTACGTCGCGGCAGCCAGCGCAGGCCCAGCAGGATCAACACCGTGGTGACGACTTCTACCGCCAGTTGGGTCAGTGCCAGGTCCGGCGCGGAAAACCAGACGAAGGTCACGCAGGTCATCAACCCGCAGACGCTGACCATGGTCACGGCCGCCAGACGGTGGTACTTGGCTTGCCAGGCGGCGCCGATGGCGCAGGCAATGGCGATCAACCAGAGCATCACAAACACGCCGGAACCCGGGATCTTCGGTCGATCGCCCCAGCTCAGTCCGCTTTCGTACATCGGCACGAAACCGGCGACCAGCGCGGCCAGCACCATCAGAAACAGCTGCGCCTGCAAACGACGTGTGGTCAGCAGCCTCATCAGTCGGCGGGCGCCGCGCATCTTCCACACCAGCACGCGCTCGAACATGCGCTTGCCGTTCAGGCGCCACATCAGCGGCGGGCCATTGACCTGTTTGCGCTTGATCGGGCCGCGCAGCAGCAGGTACAGAACGATGCCAGCCGCCATGGCGATCAGGCTCATGATCATCGGCGCGTTCAACCCGTGCCAGATCGCCAGGCTGTACTCGGGGAGTTCACCCCCCACCACCGGCTGTGCCGCAGCGGCCAGCAACGGGCCAACGGAGTGCGTGGGAAAAATGCCGACGATCAGGCACGCCAGCACCAGCAATTCCACGGGCAGGCGCATCCAGCGCGGCGGCTCGTGGGGCGTGTGAGGCAGGCGCGTGGCTTTAGGGCCGAAGAACACGTCGACGGTAAAGCGCAGCGAATACGCCACGCTGAAGATCCCGGCGATCGTGGCGATCACCGGCAGGGCGATCTCGACCCAGTCGGTTGAGGTGATGAACACCGTTTCTGCGAAGAACATTTCCTTGGACAGGAAGCCATTGAGCAGCGGCACCCCCGCCATTGATGCGCTGGCGACCATGGCCAGCGTCGCGGTGTAGGGCATCAGCTTGATCAGCCCGCTGAGTTTGCGGATGTCGCGGGTGCCGCTTTCGTGGTCGATGATCCCCGCCGCCATGAACAGCGAGGCCTTGAACGTGGCGTGGTTGAGGATGTGAAACACCGCCGCGACGGCGGCCAGTGGACTGTTCAGGCCCAGCAGCAGGGTGATCAGCCCCAGGTGACTGATGGTGGAATAGGCCAGCAGGCCCTTGAGGTCGTTTTGAAACATGGCCGAATAGGCGCCGATCACCAGCGTGCACGCCCCCGCGCCGCTGACGATCCAGAACCACTGCTCACTGCCCGACAGCGATGGCCACAGGCGCGCCAGCAGGAACACCCCGGCCTTGACCATGGTCGCCGAGTGCAGATACGCCGACACCGGTGTCGGCGCCGCCATGGCGTGGGGCAGCCAGAAGTGGAAGGGGAATTGCGCGCTCTTGCTCAGCGCGCCGATCAGGATCAGCGTCAGCAGCACGGGGTACAGCGCGTGGGCGCGAATCGCATCGCCTGAAGCCAGCACGCGATCCAGGTCATAACTGCCAACAACATGCCCGAGCAGCATCATCCCCACCAGCAGCGCAAGGCCGCCCGCGCCGGTGACCATCAGGGCCATGTAAGCGCCGCGTCGGGCGTCGGCGCGGTGGTGCCAGTAGCCGATCAGCAGGAACGAGAAGACGCTGGTCAGCTCCCAGAAAAACACGATCTGAATGAGGTTGCCGGACATGACCAGTCCGAGCATGGCGCCCATGAACGCCAGAAAAAACGAGAAGAAGCGCGGCACCGGGTCGTCCGGCGACATGTAATAACGCGCATACAGCGACACCAGCGCGCCGATCCCCAGTACCAGCATCGAGAACAGCCAGGCGAAACCGTCCAGACGTAAAACAAAGTTCAGGCCCAGGCTGGGCAGCCAGAAGAACTCTTCTCTGATGACCCCGCCGTGGGCGATCTGTGGATACCACAATGCCACCTGCACCGCGCCAATCAAGGCGATCAGGCCGGCGAGGAGGGATTCACTGTTGCGTGCGTTGTGCGGCAAAAGCGCCGCCAGACAGCTGCCGATGAAAGGCAGAAGCAGTAGAACTATCAGGGACATAGGCTTCTAATCTGCGGAGAAATGTCAAGGATCATACGTGCCGGGTCCGGGATGACCAAACGCCAAGATGTCGCAGAATCCTACAAAGTTTGTAGGCAGCAGCGTAGTTGACAGTCTGGTTCGCGTAAGGTTGGCGGCTATCTGCCCTGTGGTGGGAGCGAGCTTGCTCGCGAAGGGGCCGAGGCAAAGTGCCGATTGGCGGCATGTACCGATTAGGCGACAATGCCGGCCTGTTTCCGGAGCCCCCTCATGTCTGATTCGATCGCCCCCCTGTCTGATTCCATTGAAAGGCCCGCCGTCGATGCCGTGCTCGACGCCACCGGCCTCAATTGCCCCGAGCCGGTCATGATGCTGCACCAGAAGGTGCGCGACCTGCCGCCCGGCGGCCTGCTCAAGGTGATCGCCACCGACCCTTCCACCCAGCGGGATATCCCGAAATTCTGTGTCTTCCTCGGCCACGAACTGGTGGATAAACAGGCGGGCGACGGCGAGTTCCTGTACTGGATCCGCAAGAAGCTCGACTGATTTGCGACCTACTCGCTGACGCGTTGCGCGTCACGCTGGCTCGACAGGACGCTGGCGCCTACACTGCGGCCACTCCAGGAGCCCTGACATGCGCATAGTTGCCGACGAAAACATTCCCTTGCTCGACGCCTTTTTCGCAGGCATCGGTGATATCCAGCGTTACCCGGGCCGCACACTCGACCGCGCCGCCGTCGCCGAGGCCGATATCCTGCTGGTGCGCTCGGTGACCCGGGTCGACCGCGCCTTGCTCGAAGGCACGCCCGTACGATTCGTCGGGACCTGCACCATCGGCACCGATCACCTCGACCTCGATTACTTCAAAGAAGCCGGCATTCAATGGTCCAGCGCCCCGGGCTGCAATGCCCGCGGCGTGGTGGACTACGTGCTGGGCAGCCTGCTGACCCTCGCGGAAATCGAAGGCGTCGGCCTCGCCGGTCGCACCTACGGCGTGGTCGGCGCGGGGCAGGTCGGCGGTCGCTTGATCAAGGTGTTGCGCGGCCTGGGCTGGAGCGTCCTGGTCTGCGACCCGCCGCGTCAGGCCAGCGAGGGCGGCGATTACGTCAGCCTCGACGAGATCATTGCCCGCTGCGATGTGATCAGCCTGCACACACCGCTGGATAAAACCGGCGACACGCCCACCTGGCACCTGTTCGACCGCGCCCGGCTGCAGCAGCTCAAGCCGGGCGCCTGGCTGATCAACGCCGCGCGCGGCCCGGTGGTCGATAATGCCGCCCTGCGCGAAGTGCTGCTGGAGCGCGAAGATCTGCAAGCGGTGCTGGACGTCTGGGAGAAAGAACCGGCGGTCGACGTCGAACTGGCCGAGCTGTGCGTCATCGGCACCCCGCACATCGCCGGCTACAGCCTCGACGGCCGGCAGCGCGGCACGGCGCAAATCTATCAGGCCCTGTGTGCGCACCTTGAGCAACCGGCGAACATTCGTCTTGAAGATCTGCTGCCCAAGCCGTGGCTGGCCGAGGTCACGCTGGATGCCGCCACGGACCCGGTCTGGGCGCTGAACACGCTGTGTCGCGGCGTGTACGATCCGCGCCGCGATGACGCGGATTTCCGCCGCAGTGTGGTGGGGGATGCCCAGAGCCAGCGCCTGGCCTTCGATGCCCTGCGCAAGCATTATCCGCCCCGTCGGGAAATCGACAGCCTGCGGGTTCGCCTCAACGGTGAGTCGACGACGTTGAGTCAGATCGTCGAGGCCTTGGGCGCCACCGTTGTCACCGCGTGAGTCACTCGCTGTATTTTTTGATGTAAGACCAGAGTGTCTCGGGCAGGCGGGGCGGAACGTGCTGCCAGAATCGGCGCATTCTCGGGAGTGCGGTGTAGGCCTCTTGCCAGGCTTCCAGGCGATCTTCAGCGCCTGAGACAGGGGCTTGGATCAGCGCGATGAAGCTGGCAAAGCTGCAGGGGGTGGGTAACGCTTCGCTGCGTTCGATCCGGTGCACCTGTTCCTGCAACGTGATTTCTGTGCCTTGTTCATTGGTGAACACGTACGGGGTCAGCGAGTCCACTCGATCACAGCGGCTGCTGCAGATTTTTTTGCGGTCTTTGAGCTCACCGAATCCGCGCTCGTACAGGGTGATGGTGGAGCCGCTCACCCTCATGCAAGCCTCCTCGAACGCATTGAGAATGACCTCGGCGTTCTCGATGCTCGTCTCGATGGTGGCGATATCGACAAAACGCTCGAGGGTCCCGGCTTCCAGCGCGTTGAAGGCGCGCCTGATGGTTGAAAGGTGCACGAAATCCTTCTTGCAGCCAATCAGGTGAACGTCGAACTGGTAGGCGGCCAGTGCCTGGCCCGAGATCACCGTGGCGAAGGCTTTGGTGTCCAGTGCGGTTTCCATCACGATGTTGAACGTGTTGCTGTGGGCATACGCAAAGATGCGGCTGCACAGCTCCCAGATGAAGGTTTCAGTGTGCTTGTAGCGGCGGGTCACGTCCTGATCGGCGAACTCGGCATAGCGCGGGTGCAGCTCGCGAAAATATTCCTGATAAAGATGCACGTAGTTGCCGTATCCGGGAATCTTGAGCAGCGTGTTGTTCAGCATGTAGGTCTTGCCGGACCCTTGTACGCCGGCGACCACCAGAATTTTCGGGGCGGGCTGCCCATCGTCTGCAATGTCCTTCGGCACATCGAAGATGGTATTCACAACTGCCTCAAATACGGCATCCAGTTCTTTTGGTGTGTAGGCGTAGTGAGTGTCGGTCATGGCAGGTCTTCCTTGAGTTGAGTCGGATTGACTGTTGAAAGTCCCAAGGACGTAATCGGAGTGCCCGCCGATGGGCAACGGAATAAACGCGCTGTGTATTGCAGAATGTTTATCGCGCCCATAAAAAACCCGGCGCCATGGCCGGGTTTCAGGCAGATCTGTGCATCAATCTTGTTTTTCGGGCTGCACCCAGTACTTCTCGCATTCCTGACAGGCAGCCTGAACCATTTCTTCAGTGATCAGGATTTCCTGCCCGTTTCTGTCGAGAATCGCGCCGCCCAGTTGCAGCTCAGGTTGCGGGCGGAACACGGGTTCTTGATTGCTGCTGCTTTGCAAGCTCATGGGCTGTCTCCTCATCAGGGGGTTGCGCGTTCATAGTAGCCACGCCCGCGTGACTGCGCCGTGACACCTGCTGCGGCCGATCTGCGTCGCGGTCGCGAGTCGTCGGGGAAGGCGGTGTGCAAGGCCCATGCACGCAGGGCGTGAGAACAATCCATGACTGACGGCGGCGCGCAGAGTTCAGCGAAAGCTGACGAGCGTGCGCGGGGAGGGAGGTGTAGGCTCTGCGACTGATTCGTCTTGCGAGTGTTCCCCATGGCTTCAGTTTTTTCCGGCCGTCAGCGGCATGCCATTCGTCTTGCCTTGCGCATGATCGCTCCGTACCGCAAGCAAGCCCTCGGCGCGTTGCTCGCGCTGGTGGTCACCGCCGGCATCACGCTGTCGATGGGGCAAGGCATCCGGCTGATGGTCGATCAGGGGTTCATGACCCGTTCGCCGACGCTGCTCAATGAAACCATCGGCCTGTTCATGGGGCTGGTGATCGCCCTCGCCATCGGCACCTTCGCGCGGTTTTATCTGGTGTCGTGGATCGGCGAACGGGTGGTCGCCGATCTGCGCAAGCAGGTGTTCGACCATCTGGTCAGCCTCCACCCGGGCTTCTATGAGAACAACCGCAGCTCGGAAATCCAGTCGCGCCTGACCGCCGACACCACGCTGCTGCAATCGGTGATCGGCTCGTCGCTGTCGATGTTCCTGCGCAACGCGCTGATGGTCATTGGCGGAATCATCCTGCTGTTCTTCACCAACCCCAAGCTCACCAGCATCGTCGTCGTGGCATTGCCGCTGGTGATCGCGCCGATTCTGATTTTCGGGCGGCGTGTGCGCAGCCTGTCGCGGGAGAGCCAGGACCGCGTGGCGGATGTCGGCAGCTACGTGTCCGAGGCCCTGGGGCAGATCAAAACCGTCCAGGCCTATAACCATCAGGAGCAGGATCGACAGCGTTTCGCGCAGACCGCCGAAGGCGCCTTCGAGACGGCACGCAAGCGTATTCTGCAGCGCTCGTGGCTGATTACCCTGGTGATTGTGCTGGTGCTGGGCGCGGTGGGTGTGATGCTCTGGGTCGGCGGGATGGACGTGATTGCCGGCCGCATCTCCGGGGGCGAGCTGGCAGCGTTCGTGTTCTACAGCCTGATCGTCGGCAGCGCGTTTGGCACCCTCAGCGAGGTGATCGGGGAAATGCAACGGGCGGCGGGCGCGGCAGAGCGGATCAGCGAGTTGCTGCAGGCGCGCAGCGAAATCACTGCGCCCGCCAGCGATCTGCTCACGCTGCCCGAGCGCATCAGCGGTCGCCTGGCGCTGGAAAACCTCAGTTTTGCCTACCCCTCGCGCCCGGAACGCAATGCCGTAGACGGCTTGAGCCTGAGCGTCGAAGCGGGGGAAACCCTGGCGCTGGTCGGGCCTTCGGGCGCGGGCAAGTCGACCTTGTTCGACCTGCTGTTGCGCTTCTATGACCCGCAACAGGGCCGCGTGTTGATTGAAGGCATCCCCGCCGAACGCCTTGATCCCCTGGACCTGCGCCGGTGCTTCGCCTGGGTGTCACAGACCCCTGCGCTGTTTTTCGGCTCGGTGGAGGACAACATTCGCTACGGCAACCCGGCGGCGAGTGTCGAGCAGGTGGAGGCCGCGGCGCGGATTGCCCATGCCCATGAGTTCATTCAACTGCTGCCCCAGGGTTATCAGACGCACCTGGGTGACGGCGGCATGGGCTTGTCGGGCGGGCAGCGTCAGCGGTTGGCGATCGCCCGGGCTTTGCTGGCCGATGCGCCGATTCTGTTGCTCGACGAGGCCACCAGCGCACTGGATGCCCAGAGCGAGTACCTGATTCAGCAGGCGTTGCCAACGTTGATGAAGGGCCGCACGACCCTGGTGATCGCCCACCGACTGGCGACGGTGCAGAACGCAGACCGAATTGCTGTCATGGATCAGGGGAGATTGGTCGCGGTGGGAACCCACCGCGAGCTGATTGCCAGCAACCCGCTGTACGCGCGGCTGGCAGCCTTGCAGTTCAATGCCGGGGTGGAGCAGGCCGGCTGAGCGCCGGCCTGAATCTGCGTATCAGTCTTTGCGGTATTCGCAGAGGTAGGCGGTTTCTTCGGTGGCTTCGACGTCGAATTTGACGTTCGCCGGGATCTTGAAATCCGTGCCGGCTTTGAATGTTTCCCAATCATTGGCGCCCGGCAGCAGCACTTTCAGCTCGCCTGAGATCACGTGCATGATTTCCCGGTCGCCGGTGCCGAAGTTGTATTTTCCGGGAGCCATGACGCCGATGGTCGCGTCGCCTGCTGCTTGCTTGAAGGCGATGGATTTGACGGTACCGTCGAAATACTCGTTGACCTTGAACATGGCTGAATTCCTTGGGAAGGGCTGGAAAGGGCCGGACAGTATGCCGAACGTATAAAAGGCCGTCATCCGCTTTGATAAATGCGTCACGCCCTAGCCGGGAATCACCAGCGGTAACAACCGTGCGGTATTGCGCGCGTCTGACAACGCCCGGTGCTGCTGGCCGTTGAAATGCATTCCCGCCAGTTGCAGCGCGGTGTTCAGGCCACAGGGCTTTTGCAGGTGACGGGCTTTGGCGAAGCGTTGTTTCAGGTTGATGTGGGGCAGGGTGGCGAGTTCGCTGGCGAGCCGGTGCTGATGCCAATCCTGTTGCAGTTGCTGGCGGTCGTAATCGCCCCAACTGGTCCAGGCCACCAGTCGCTCGCGGTGTTGGGCGATCCAGCGTTCGAACTGTGGCCATACGGCGGGCAGCGTCAAGGCGCTGTCGATGACGCTCTGCCGAATGTGCGTCAGCTCGCGGCAGAAGGGCGTGAGCAACGGCCGGCGCATGGGCCGCACGTAACGTTCGAAATGGTCGATTTCGCGCCCGTCCTGATTGACCAGCGACGCACCGATTTCGATGATTTCCATTTCCGCCACCGGCCACCCGCCCTCTTCGGTGGTGGCCTCCAGGTCTATCACCAGCCAGTAGGGCATTTCGAACTCCTGTCTCATAACCTGCGGCAGCGCCCTGGAGCGTAGCCACATCACGGCCCTTACGTCCAACTGCCGGCGCAGATGATCCATGATTGGGACTCGCGGCGGGCAGGAAGGTTTGCCGGGCCAGCGTCTTTTGTAGCGCCTGACTTGCATATGGCCGGGACAGCGCTTGCCTGGCCCCCATCCCTCGGCATAAATTGCAGGCGCATTGGTCCTCACATAAAGCGCTGCGCGGTCGATAATGCACAGGACAAGGACAGCTTCAGCCCGGATGTGGGCTAAAAGGGAAAGGGGGCAGCAAGGCGCAAGGAGGGCGAGAGTTGGAACGACAGAGGCGATTTAGCTTCCGTTTGACCGTTGTCTAATTGATCGCGAACGCATAGCTTACGTACTCCGTTTCGCCTGAGGTGCCTTTTCTTGATATCCACGCCCATGCGGATGGTTTTTAAAACCCTGCTGTTCACGACCACAACGCTGTGGGCCTGGCAGGTCGGTGCGACCCAGATCGTGCGCATTGGTGCAGCGCATTTCCCGCCGTATACGATTCGTCCCGAGCGCGGCGAAGACACCGGGCTGCTGCCGCAGATGATCAGCGCACTGAACGCGATGCAGACCGAATACCGCTTCGAAGCGGTGCCCACGTCCATCCCGCGCCGGTTTCGCGATTTCCAGCAGGCACGCTTCGACATGGCCATTTTTGAAAACCCCGACTGGGGCTGGAAAGGCATTCCCCACGAAGCGGTCGATATGGGGCTCGAAGACGCTGAAGTGTTTGTCGCCCATCGCTTGAAGGGCAGGACCCAGACCTATTTCGATGAGCTGCATGGCAAGCGCCTTGCGCTGTTCAGCGGCTATCACTATGCGTTCGCGGGGTTCGACCCCGACCCTAAATTTCTTGCCGACAACTACAACGCCACGCTGACCTATTCCCACGACAGCAACTTGCTGATGGTGCTGCGTGACCGCGCGGACATCGCCCTGGTGACGCGCTCCTACCTGAGCACGTTCATGTCGAACAACCCGCAGGACGCCGATCAGTTTCTGATCTCGGACCGGGTGGATCAGGTCTATCGCCACTACGCGCTGTTGCGTCCGGATGCGCCCATCAGCGGCGAGCGCTTCAGCGAACTGCTGCGGCAGCTCCGGGAGAACGGGGAGATGTTCAAAATCTTTCAGCCGTTTCGTATCGCGGTGACACCGCAGTCCACCCGTCGCGCGGTGGCGTTGGGCGACAGGAAGGAGGGGGACTGACGAGGGCACCTATTACCGGCGGAGGAAGCGCGGCGCAAGAGGGGGAGGGCGCGATGCGGGAGCGCCGGCAGCGTGCTCCCGCAATGGGCTTTAACCGTATCGTTTGGCGGGCTGACTCAGCGGTCCCGCGCTTCTTTTGCGTCCATCTCGGCATTGCGCTCGTGGACACGCTTGAGCTGTTCATCAGTCAGGGGCAGTTTCTTCGCTGAGTCCTTGAGCATCAGCAGACCGCCGACGATCGAGCCGATTGCAACGACCAGAATTAACCAGGCATACCAGGGCATAACGCTCTCCTTCTTGTGATAGAGGTTGGAGCAGCGACGCTGCCCAGTGGTTCAATTGTAGAAGATGCCCGACGCCTGGTGCGTGTCGGGCAGGCATTTACCGATTGCCGGGTCCCGTCCTGCGGGATGTTCGGCTACAATGCGCGCCGATTTCGACTTGCCAGAGAACCCGCTCATGTCCGCCTGCCAGACCCCCATCATCGTCGCCCTGGATTTCCCGACCCGCGAAGCCGCGTTGAATCTGGCTGATCAGCTGGACCCCAAGCTGTGCCGGGTCAAAGTGGGCAAGGAGCTGTTCACCAGCTGTGCATCGGACATCGTCGAAACCCTTAACGGCAAGGGCTTCGACGTGTTTCTGGACCTCAAATTCCATGACATTCCCAATACCACGGCGATGGCAGTCAAGGCCGCTGCTGAGATGGGCGTATGGATGGTCAACGTGCACTGCTCAGGCGGCCTGCGCATGATGGCGGCCTGCCGTGACGTGCTGGATCAGCGCACCGGCCCCAAGCCGCTGTTGATCGGCGTCACCGTGCTGACCAGCATGGAACGCGAGGATCTGGCCGGGATCGGTCTGGACATCGAGCCCCAGGAGCAAGTGCTTAGGTTGGCGGCGCTGGCTGAAAAAGCCGGGATGGACGGTCTGGTGTGTTCCGCACTGGAGGCCCAGGCGCTGAAAACCGCGCATCCGTCACTGCAACTGGTGACCCCGGGCATTCGTCCGGCTGGCAGTGCGCTGGATGATCAGCGCCGCATCCTGACGCCGCGTCAGGCACTGGATGCGGGGTCTGATTATCTGGTGATCGGCCGCCCGATCAGCCAGGCGGCCGATCCGGCGAAAGCATTGGCTGCGGTGGTGGCAGAGCTGGCGTAAAGCACGCCGGCGGCTGCTGGACTCGATCCTGCAGGAGCGCGCTTGCCCGCGATCACGGTATGTGAGCGACACAAGGTACCGCGTCACACGTCGTAATCGCGCGTATCCCGTACCACCGGTTTCTCACTCAGAAACCGCTGCGTTTCAGGATCGAGTCCATGCTTTCCTTCGATGGCCGGCCGTAGAACTTCAGCAATTCCGAAGCCCGGTTGGTGAAGAACCCGTCCACGCCTTGTTCGCTGATCGTCTTGAAATCCACGGCGTCATCTACGGTGTACGGGTGAACGATCATCCCGCGATCATGGGCCATTTTGTTCATCCACGGCTGCACCAGGTCACTGTAGCTCTGGTCCCCGCCGTTCTTCAGCGCTGCCGACGGCCCGGTCCCTACGGCGCCGTGGGCTTTGGCCCAATCCACCCAGGCGGCGAATTCCTCTTTCGATTTCACCTGCTGGCTGGCGTAGAAGCTGGCCTTGTCCTTTGCGCCCGAATCCTTGAATGTCTTGCCCGAAGCCGTTTCGATCGAGCCGTCACCCAGCCACAGCAGCAGCACTTTCGGCGTGTCGGGCATGCTCTTCTGCAGCAATTCCAGGCTTGGTTTCTCAAAGGTCTGCAGCACGACGCGGCCCGGCATGTGGGCGACGTTGACGTAGCCTTTCTCGGCGGCAGGGCGCTGGCTCAGCCAACCGCGCTGATCGAGTTTCTTCTTCAAATCTTCTTCGATCCCCGGGAACTGTGCCGGCACCTTGGTTTCGATGTACAGACCGGGCTTGTTCTTGCCGCCTTCGGCGATGTCGATGACTTCGTCCAGCGTCAGAATCTTCAGCCCGGCGTAGGTGGCGCGGGCGCGATCGGGGTAGGCCTTGTTGAACCAGGAGCCGGCGTCAAGGCGCTTGATTTCTTCCAGCGTGAAGGTGTTCAGCGGGTCCTTGGCCCGTTGCGGATAGACCTCGGCGATGTTGGTCGTGCGCTCCAGCGTGTTGTCATGCAGCGCGATGAGCACGCCATCCCTGGTGCGCTGAATGTCCATCTCCAGGTAGTCCGCGCCCAGTTCGCGGGCCAGCGTGTAGGAAGGAATAGTCTCCTCGGGCGCATTGAACGAAGCACCGCGATGGGCAATCACCGCCGGCCACGGCACACCGATCTTCGCCGCCAGCGCCCGACCCGGTGCGTTGCCGGTGTCAGCGGCGGCCATGGCCACGGCAGATGACAACAACACGCCGGCAATCGCGGCGCCGCTCAACGTTCTGGATAATCCTTTCAACATGGTTCTGACGTTCCTTTTCTGCATGTCCGTTCATGGCGCAGCCGTTGCCGCACCGCGTGGCACATCGTTTTGTCGTGACGAAATCGGGTGTCGCAGGGGGCAGACCTTAAACAGCAACGGGCATGACGGGCAACCTGGGTTGTCGTTATGCGGGGGGTTGCTGTCGGTTTGAGTGGCGATTGAGCGCCACCAGTTTCCGGGTTTTTTATGACATTGAGGTGCCGACGGGCGCTAACGGTCGACTACGTCTCGGCGACTTTCTTGCGCGGTCGCCCGCCTTTTGCCCCGTTAGCCTTCGAAGCGGTGGCTTTTGCCGCACTGACACGCCGTCCGTTCCGCGCCGCGATCAGGCTACCGGCAACGCCCATGAGCGACTCGCTTGCCGAAATCATGCCCGAGATCGACAGGTGCAAATCGCGATGCGCAAGGCAGATAGCCTTGCCGCCGAAGCCCAACTCGATCTGCTCGAGCTCGTCGACTGAGAGCTCGCGCAGCTCGCGGTAATTGGCGACAGGGAGGAGGAGGGCTGTCTGGTCAGAAAAACCGATGGCCAAAGCATTCAGCTCACTCAGAAAACGTAACGTTGTCGGCTGAATGCTCTGCGCAGTGTGTTTGCGGCCCTGATCGATGGCCTGATTAAGGACCCGCTGGGTAACGGGCTGATCATCATGTTCCCGCGCTTTGATCGTCTTCATAACTCAATCTCCAGTGGATCGACGTACCCTGCGAGGTACAGCTGCGTTTTATAGGTGTAAGCGTCATAGGTGCTTTTGACGATCTTTGATATCTGAGGCTGATCAAGGTGGTTAGAGACGACTTCTTCGGACCGTGAGCTCCATCCCATATTCTCCAGGCAAAGTGTGCTGCGGCTACGCCACCAGCAGTCCCTTGCCTTGCGCAGGTACGATTAATGGTCCAGCTGCAGCCAACAGAGTTGAACGTGGATCAGCGCAATGAGCCAGAACTCAACAGCAACAAAAGTTGACCGGGGGGGCCGCAGAGGGGCGTGCACCGTTCCGGCTCAGGATTTTTTTATGGTTGGCAACCCTGCCCAACCGCTCTCACTCGCGCTACTGTCAGCTCCACGAATTTCGCGCAGCGGAGGGATGATGAAAACGGTGTTGGTGCTGGTTGAGAGCGTGAACATGTATTTGCCGATTCTGGAAAGCAGCGGCTTTCGCCTGATTCTGGCGCCGACGCCGGCGATGCGCGCCGAGGCGGTGGCGAACGGGGGCGAGGAGATTGACGCCGTGTTGACCCGTGGCCCGTTGGGGTTCACCGCCGAGGAAATGGCCGCGCTGCCAAACCTCGGCATCATCTGTGTGATCGGGGCGGGCTACGAGCGCGTCGACCTCGAAGCCGCCGAAGCGCGAGGCATCGTGGTGACCAACGGGGCAGGGGTAAATGCTCCGACGGTGGCGGACCACGCGATGGCCTTGCTGCTGGCGGCGGTCCGCGACATTCCCCAGGCCGACGCGTCGGTACGCCGCAACGAATGGCGCAAGGTCACACGGCCCTCGTTCGCCGGCAAACGCCTGGGCATTCTCGGCCTTGGCTCGGTCGGGATGGCCATCGCCAAACGCGCGCAGGGGTTTGACATGGTCATCAACTATCACAGCCGTTCGCCCCGGGCGGGCGTGGATTTCAAGTATTGCGCGACGCCGCTGGCGCTGGCGGAAGCGTCTGACTTTCTGGTGGTGGCAACGCCGGGCGGCGGGTCGACGCGGCACCTGATCGACAAGGCCGCCATCGAAGCGTTGGGCGCCGAGGGCTTCATCGTCAACATCGCCCGGGCCAGTGTTGTCGACACCGATGCGCTGATCGACGCGCTCAAGCAGGGCCGCCTGGCTGGGGCGGCGCTGGACGTGTTCGACGATGAACCGCAGGTCCCCGATGCCTTGAAGGCGCTGAACAACGTGGTTCTCACGCCGCACCTTGCGGGGCTGTCGCCGGAAGCATCGCGCGACACCGTGCAAAGGGTTGCCGACAACCTGCTGGCGTTTTACGCGGGCAAGCCGGTGCTGACGCCTGTTCACAGCTGACGATCAGTGGTCTGGCACTCTCTGACAAAAAAGGAATCGTGCATGTCTTCATCTTCTGTGTTGAAAGTTGCTTTGGTGACGGGCGCCGGGAGCGGCATTGGCCGTGCTGTGGCGCTGCAATTACTGGCCGACGGTTTTGCTGTCGTGCTGGCCGGTCGTCGGTCTGAACCGTTGCAGGCGCTGGTTGAACAGGCCGAGGCTGCCGGTCAGCAGGCGCTGGCGGTGCCGACGGACGTGCGCGATCCGGCCAGTGTCGAGGCGCTGTTCGCTACCATTGAACGCACTTTCGGCCGGCTGGACGTTTCGTTCAATAACGCCGGCATCGGCGCACCCGCTGTACCGATGGATGAGCTGTCGGTCGAGCAGTGGAAGAACGTCATCGACACCAACGTCACCGGGATGTTTTTGTGCGTGCGTGCAGCGTTCGGCCTGATGCGGCGCCAAGTGCCCCAAGGCGGCCGGATCATCAACAATGGCTCGATTTCCGCGCACACGCCACGTCTCTTCAGCTCGCCTTATACGTCCAGCAAACACGCCGTGCTGGGCCTGACCAAAAGCACCGCGCTGGACGGCCGGCAATTCAATATCGCCTGCGGTCAGATCGACATTGGCAACGCCCTGACTGAAATGACCGATCGCATGACCAAAGGCGTCTTGCAGCCTGACGGTGAGCTGCAAGTCGAGCCGACCATGAATGTGCAGCACGTGGCTGAAGCGGTGAGTTACATGGCCGGGCTGCCACTGTCGGCCAACGTGCTGAACATGACTGTCATGGCCAGCAGCATGCCGTTTGTGGGACGTGGCTGATTGACCGGGGCGGCTCGTTGCGTTGAGTTGCGTTGTTTTGTCCAAGAGCTGGCGGGATCCGTCCAACCCGGCTGAAGGATCAATCGCCACACTCAACCCATGCCGCGCCACCTTCAATCGAGGACACTGCCATGACCGAGTTCGTTATCGCCCCCGTTGCCACACCGTCCCTGGCCGTCGCCGGGACGTCCGGCCGCTTTCCGATTCGTCGGGTTTTCTGCGTCGGCCGCAATTATTCCGACCACGCCCGGGAAATGGGCCACGACCCCGACCGCGAGCCGCCGTTCTTCTTCATGAAGCCCGCCGATGCCGTGGTGCCCGCCGAAGGCCGGATTGCCTACCCGCCGCTCACCGAGGACCTTCATCACGAGATCGAGCTGGTCGTGGCGATTGGCAAGGACGGCGTGAACATCGACCCGCAGGATGCCTTGGCCCACGTCTGGGGCTACGGCGTCGGTCTGGACCTGACGCGCCGCGACTTGCAGGCGCAGGCCAAGAAAATGGGCCGGCCGTGGGAGTGGGCCAAAGCCTTCGACGCCTCTGCGCCTGCCACACCGTTGCGTCCGGTCAGCGAGATCGGCCACCCGGAAGCCGGGGCGATCTGGCTCGACATCAATGGCGAGCGCCGTCAGCGCGGCGATCTGTCTGACCAGATCTGGGCTGTGCGGGACGTGATTGCGCACCTGTCGCAGTCGGTCGGGATCAAGGCGGGCGACCTGATCTACACCGGCACGCCGGCCGGTGTAGGTGCGTTGCAGCGTGGCGATGTGCTCACCGCCGGGATCGAAGGCATTGCCGAACTCAGTGTGACAATTGGCTGATCCGATGTGGATGCCCGCCTGATAATCGATTGGTCCGGCTGCTGCCGTTGCCCTACCATGGGGCAGTCCGAACCAGCGATTTCAGGTGTTTCAGCGATGGCCCATCCGTCCCGCATCCAGACCTATGGCATGCAGCAGCGCAGCGACCGCATGGATTTCTACATCCGTGACAAGTCCGCCCGACCCGCGCTGACAGCGCCCCATCGCCATGAATATTTCCAGATCCAGATCAACCTCGGCGGCGACACCGTGCAGCACATCGGTGGCGCGGTCAGGCCATTTCCGCGCAACACCCTGGCGTTCATCCTGCCCCATCGACTGCACGTGATTCCGCACCCCGAAGACGGCAATTTTGTGCTGATCAATTTCTCTCAGGAATTTCTCCTGCAGCATCTGCAGTGCGATCCGATGGACCTTGAAGATGTGCCTGTGGCCGAGGCACCCGAGCTGGCGCCGTTCCGGTTTCAGGAGCATGTGGATTTCACACTCGACGACGCTGACTTTGCTGAGGTAACCGCGCTGTTGATGCGGATGCGCGACATGGATCGCGCCAGGCCATTGGGTTCAGGCGCGATCCTGCGAGGGTGTCTGCTGCAGTTGATCGGCACGGTGTGCAATCGCTACGAAGCGCAGTTGCTGGCGCTGTCCGCGAACAAGGCCGAGCGGCGGGGACGGCGCGATGCGATGGGCCGGGTGATCGACTACATTCGCGCGCACATCGCCGATCCGGCCATGACCCTCACCGATGCCGCGGCGGCGGCCTTTTTGTCGCCCAATTACCTGACCCACCTGCTGCGCAAGGAAACCGGCAGCAGCTTTTCCGAACTGGTCCTGGAGCGGCGCATGCGGCTGGCGCGCACGCATTTGATGAACAGCAGCAAACCCTTGAGCCACATCGCCGAGATCTGCGGGTTCACCGACGAAGCCTATTTCTCGCGGCGTTTTCGCAAAGCCCACGGCATGCCGCCGGGGCAGTTTCGCCGGGAGCGGCGGGGTGGTTGAAGAGGGTTTGGAACGGTTTTAAAGGGGACTGATTTATTTACCGGTTTTAGGGTTTTAAAGGGGACTGATTTATTTACAGCGCTTCACCGTAAATTAATCTGTCCCCGTTCGAGCGAGAAAGTGATGGCGCCGGGACTGGCCTCTTCCCGGCTAAAGCCGGTCCCACTGAAAGCATCTTGCCCGCTCAATCTCAATGTGCTGACTTCTTTCCTGCCTGAACCCAGGCTACCTGAACAACGCCTAGTTAGTGGGACCGGCTTTAGCCGGGAAGGCGTCGACACAGCTGGCATCAATCTGGCGCCTTCTGCCTACAGCTCAATCGCCTTGGTCAGCTCGCTGAACAGCGCCGACACCGAGCGCAGCGCCCGGCAATCCGGCCGGGTCAGCAGCCACAGCCCGGTGCCATGCCCTGCGAGCGCTTCAGTAATGGGCTGAACCTCGCTGTCCCGAACCATGAAATCCGGCAGCGCTGCCACACCCATGCCTGCGCGCACCAGTTGCGCCACTGCCAGCATGGAGCTGCAGCGATAAGCGAGGTTCACGCCGGGCAGATGCTGCCGGCGCCACATCACGGTCGGGTGATCGGGGAGGAAATCGTCGGGGGCGATCCAGGCCATGTCGTCGAGGGCCCGATCACCGCAGCGTTGCGCGTAGGCCTCGCTCGAACAGACCCGATACACAACCGTGCCCAGGCGAGTCCCGACCAAGTGCTCAGGCGGTGTGTTGGTCAGACGCAGCGCGATGTCGGCGTCGCGGCGGCTCAGGTTGGCAAAGGTGCTGGAGGTGTTCAGTTCCAGGCGCAGGCCCGGGTAGTCCGGCATGAAGCGGCTCAGGGCGGGGAGCAACAGGCTTTGCAGAACAGCTTCGGTACAGGTCAGGCGCACGGTGCCGCTGACGACTTGCCGGCCCTGCTCAAGGCTCAATTGCGCGAGGGCCAGCGCGTTCTCGGCACTTTCGGCCTGCTGGGCAAGCGCCAGTGCTGCGCTGGTCGGTACGTAGCCAGCGCGGCTCTTGTCGAAGAGCGCCGTGCCCACCGCCTTTTCCATCCGACGCACCGCGCGAAACACCGTCGAGACATCGACCCTCAGCAGTTCAGCGGCCTTGGCCAGCGTCCGCCCACGCACCAGCGCGAGGATGAGGGTGAGGTCGGCATGATTGATTCGATAGTGCGCAGCTGCATTGATCACTTGCCTGGACGCCAATTCTGATTGCAGAACGACAAGCTTATAGTCGCCCCCGGACCTCATGCAAAGCGTTTTGATATCAGGGAGCACACATGACTCAGCGGCAGAAAATCCGAATCGCGTTGGTGGGAGACTACGACCCGAGCGTGCCGGCGCATCAAGCGATACCCGTGGCGCTGGACAGGGTGGCGAACGAAACGGGGCTCGACGTCCAGGCAACGTGGGTCCCGACGACGGACATCGGGGATGGCGCGAGCCTGCAGGGGTTCGCGGGCATCTGGTGCGTGCCGGCCAGCCCCTACCTCGACATGGACGGCGCGCTGACGACGATTCGCTTCGCCCGGGAGCGGCAGGTGCCCTTCCTCGGGACGTGCGGCGGCTTTCAGCATGCGTTGCTGGAGTACGCGCGCAATTATCTGGGCTGGGCCGATGCCGAGCACGCCGAAACCGCGCCGGAATCGGAGAACGCCATCATCACGCCCTTGACTTGCTCGCTGGTCGAGGCCTTCGCGCCGATTCGTCTACGGGCCGGGTCGCGGATTGCCGCTGCGTACAACTCGCTCGAAACCCGGGAGCGCTACCGTTGCCGTTATGGTTTGCGCAAGGAACTGGAGGCCTACGTGTTTGCCGGCCCGCTGAGAGTGTCGGGTTACGACGAAGACGACGAGGTCCGGGCTGTGGAACTCGATGGTCATCCGTTTTTCGTCGCCACGTTGTTTCAACCGGAACGCGCCGCGCTGGAGGGCAGCACCCCGCCGCTGGTGAAGGCTTTTGTGCGCGCCTGCGCGGCGGAGTTGATTTGACATGATGATGGCCAACACTTTTGGTGTGCCGTATTACGCGGTGATCTTCACTTCGATCCGCACTGAGCTCGAAGCACCGGAATATGACGACGCGGCCCGACGGATGCTCGAACTTGTTCGTCAGCAGCGGGGTTTCCTTGGCGTGGAGTCGGCACGCGGCGACGATGGGCTGGGGATCACTGTGTCTTACTGGGCGGATGAAGCCGCGATCCTGGCCTGGAAAGAACATCCGGAACATCGAGCAATCCGTGAGCGCGGCCGGTCGACCTGGTATCGGCAATGTACGACGCGGGTTTCCAGGGTGGAGCGGGAGTCCAGCTTTGGCAGTTGAAGTACCGTAGCCGGGGACAGATTAATTTACGGTGAAGCGCTGTAAATAAATCAGTCCCCTCTGTGAGTCTTCACATGCACCCTCGATTGTGCGGTGTGGCGAATGACGTCTTCCCGGCCAGAGCCGGTCCTAATTATCCCATCAAGGCATGACCGGCGGGATGTACGCCAGCGTCGTACCCAGCACCCACAACAGAAACAGCACCAGCGGCGTATGCACCAGCAACTGCACGAACGAGAAGCCGATCAAATCCCGCGCCTTCAGGCCGAGCACGCCCAGCAGCGGCAGCATGTAGAACGGGTTGATCAGGTTCGGCAGGGCTTCGGCAGCGTTGTAGATCTGCACCGCCCAGCCGAGGTGGTATTTGAGGTCGTTGGCGACCTGCATCACGTACGGCGCTTCGATGATCCACTTGCCGCCGCCGGACGGGATGAAGAACCCGAGAATCGCCGAGTACACACCCATCAGCAGCGCATAGGTGTCGTGGGAGGCGATGCTGGTGAAGAACGTCGAGATGTGGTGCGCGACCGTTTGCGCGTCACCGCCCTTGACGGTTGTCAGCAGCGCGGCGATCGAGCCGTACAACGGAAACTGAATCAGCACGCCGGTGGTGGTCGGCACGGCGCGGGCGACGGCATCGAGGAAACTGCGCGGACGCCAGTGCAGCAGCGCGCCGACCATGATGAACAGGAAGTTGTAGGTGTTCAGGCCGGAAATCGCGGTGATGGCGGGCTTGGTGCTGAACTCGTTGTACAACCAGCCGGACGCCAGCGCGACCATCAGAATGATCAGCAGCGGGCTGTATTCCAGCCATTCGCCCGGGCGGGTGCGCGGCGGCAGCGGTGGCAGGCTGAAGCTCGGGTCGATGCCGCATTCCTTGGCATCGCGGGCGTTGGCCGGGCCGGGCGCCGTGGCGTAGGCGACGATGATCGAGACCACCAACAAGGCCAGCAGCATTACCCCGGACTGCCAGAGAAAGATCGTCTGGGTGAACGGAATCACCCCGGTGATCGCCAGAATCGACGGCGGCAGGCTGGCCGGGTTGGCTTGCAGCTGCGCGGCGGACGACGACAAGCCCAGGGCCCACACCGCGCCCAGACCCAGATAAGCCGCGGCACCGGCGGCGCGGTAGTCCATTTTCAGATCGGTACGACGGGCGAGGGCCCGCACCAGCAAGCCGCCGAACACCAGCGACAATCCCCAGTTGAGCAGTGAGGCCACCATGCTGATCAGCGCGACCCAGGCCACGGCCGAGCGGCCGTTTTTCGGGAGGCGCGCCAGGCGGTCGATCAGTTTGACCGCCGGCGGCGAACTGGCGACGACGTAACCGCCGATGACCACGAAGGCCATTTGCATGGTGAACGGGATCAGGCTCCAGAAACCGTCACCGAAGGCTTTGGCGGTGTCGGCGGGTTTGGCGCCGATGACCAGCGTGGCGAAGGTGACGATGACCACGGCCAGGGCGGCGAACACCCACGAGTCCGGGAACCAGCGTTCCGCCCATTTGGCGCAACGCAGGGCAAAGCGGGCGGAGCGGCTTTCTTCGATGTCGGCGGCCACGTGTGTTACCTCTTTTTAGTTATTGTTCAGGTTTTTTGGACGGCAGTTTCAAGTGTTGGCGGTGACGTGAAAAAAGCACCGGTTCAGATACAGCAAAGCCCCTTCATCGCTGAAGGGGCAGGGCGGTCTGACGAAAGGTGCGGGTGTGGCAAACGCTTACGCTGTGGCGAAAACGTGGGGCATGACGCGGATCCTGCAGAACCGCGCCATTGCCGGGGCGATCAAAACGTCATTTCAATCACGTTATCCGGCACGATCAGTTTGCCGGCGGTCTTGGCGATGATTTCATCCACGGTCACGCCCGGGGCGGTTTCGCGCAGCACGAAGGCGCCGTTTTCGATCTCAAGGTACGCAAGGTCGGTCAGCACTTTCTTGATGCAGCCGGCGCCGGTCAACGGCAGGCTGCAGCGTGACAGCAGCTTGGATTCGCCGTCCTTGGACGCGTGGGTCATGGTGACGATGATGTTTTCGGCGCCAGCCACCAGGTCCATCGCGCCGCCCATGCCCTTGACCAGCTTGCCGGGGATCATCCACGACGCAATGTTGCCCTCGACGTCCACCTCGAACGCGCCGAGCACGGTCAGGTCGACGTGGCCGCCACGGATCATCGCGAAGGACTCGGCCGACGAAAAGATCGATGCGCCCTTGCGTGCGGTCACGGTCTGTTTGCCGGCGTTGATCATGTCCGCGTCGATGGTCTCTTCAGTCGGAAAGGCGCCCATGCCGAGCAGACCGTTTTCCGATTGCAGCATCACGTCGATGCCGTCCGGGACGTAGTTGGCGACCAGGGTCGGAATGCCGATGCCCAGGTTCACGTAGAAGCCGTCTTGCAGTTCGCGCGCAACGCGCTGTGCCATTTGTTCGCGGGAGAGTGCCATGGTCTTGGGTCTCTTTTATTCTGTCCGGACTGTAGAAAACCGGAGATACAAAGGGGGAAATCGGGGCGAGTGCGCTTGGGTCAGCCTTTTCTGACGGTTCGCTGCTCGATGCGTTTCTCGAACGTGCCCAGGATCACGCGATCGACATAGATGCCGGGGGTGTGGATTTCGGTGGGCAGCAGCACGCCGGGTTCGACGATCTCTTCGACTTCCACCACGGTGATCTTGCCGGCGGTGGCCACGACCGGATTGAAGTTCTGCGCGGTGTGACGGTAGACCACGTTGCCGAAGTGGTCGGCCTTCCAGCCTTTGACGATGGCGAAGTCGCCGGTGATGGCTTCTTCCAGAATCACATGGCGGCCGTTGAACTGACGGGTTTCCTTGCCTTCCGCGACGGGGGTGCCGTAGCCGGTGGCGGTATAGAAGGCGGGAATGCCGGCGCCGCCTGCGCGCATTTTTTCGGCCAGGGTGCCTTGGGGGGTGAGCTCGACTTCCAGCTCGCCGCTGAGCAACTGGCGTTCGAACAGGGCGTTTTCACCGACGTAGGACGCGACCATTTTGCGGATCTGCCGGTCTTCCAGGAGGATGCCCAGGCCAAAGCCATCGACGCCGCAGTTGTTGGAAACCACCGTCAGGCCTTTCACGCCCATGCGTTTGATTTCTGCGATGAGGTTTTCCGGGATGCCGCATAATCCGAAGCCGCCGGACAGCACGGTCATGTTGTCGGTCAGCCCGGCGAGGGCTTCAGCGTAGGTTGCCACGCGTTTGTCGAGTCCAGCCATGGTGAGATCCCGCCTTATTTGTAGTTGTGTCCGACAATCTAAGCATCGGAGAGCGTTGGCCGCATCTTCTCTCGCAGGCAGTGATTTGTTAATTTTGATTTTTTGATCGATTGATAAGTAAACCAAATATATGAACGTTAAGCAGCTTCGGGCCTTTCTGGCAGTGGCGCAGTGCTTGAGTTTCGCTCAGGCTGGCGAACGGCTGCATGTCTCGCAACCGGCCTTAAGCCTGACCATCAAGGCGCTGGAGGAAGACCTGGGCGGGCAGTTGCTGACCCGCACCACGCGTCATGTCAGCCTGACCCCGGAGGGCGAGGCCTTGCTGCCACTGGCCCGCCAGTTGCTGGCTGATTGGGACAACACCGAGGAACTCCTGCGTCAGCGTTTCACCCTGCAAATGGGCAAGGTGTCGGTGGCCGCCATGCCGTCCTACGCGGGCAATCTGCTGCCCATCGCGCTGAAGGTGTTTCGCGAGCGCTACCCACGGGTGAACGTGGCGGTGCACGACGTGATCAACGAGCAGGTGGTGGAAATGGTCGGGCATCGCCGCGTGGAAATGGGCATCGGCTTCGAGCCCGAGGCGGGCACTAACCTGATCTTCACGCCGTTCTACATGGATCGGTTTGTCGCCGTGGTGCCGAAAGATTCTCCACTGGCCGCGCGCCGCGAAGTGAGTTGGGATGAGCTGCTGCGTCACGACTTCATCACCCTGCAACGCCCGTCCGCCGTGCGCCTGCTGCTGGAGCAGGACCTGCAGAGCCAGCACGGCAAACTGTCGGTGGCGTTCGAAAGCCATCAGCTGTCGACGGTGGGGCGCATGGTCGCCAATGGCCTGGGGGTCAGCGCGGTGCCATCGCTGTGCATCGCGCAGATGGAAGAACTCGGCGCCCGCTGCATTGCCCTGGAAGGCCCGCGCATCGAGCGTCGTATTGGTTTGATGACCCAGGCGGATCACCAACTGTCGGCAGCGGCCCAGGGGTTGCGCGAGGTGCTGATCGAATGCGCGCGGGATTCAAATGCCGCCCTCGCGAGCAAGCTCGCTCCCGCTGGGTGATACCGCATTCCACTTTGGAGACCGGCGGCGAAACGGCCAGATCCTGTAAAAATTTAACTGCGACGCAATGCCGCATCCGGTATGGTTCGGCCGGTTGAAACATATTGTTTCAAAACATCCCGAGATAAAAACCGAACGGTAAGGGGCTCCGCGTTGGATCTGTCGTCTGCTGCCTGGGTGTTTCATGACACTCGCCTGATCATCTGCTGCCTGATCGCCATTGCCACCATCATCGTGCTGATCAGCGCCACCAAGCTCCCGCCGTTTCTGTCGATTCTGGTGGGCACATTCATCGCAGGGATAGGCGCGGGGTTGCCAGCGGAGGCAGTGGCGAAGGCGTTCAGCAAGGGCGCGGGCGGGATTCTCGGTGAGGCCGGGATCATCATCGCCCTCGGTGCCATGCTTGGGGCGCTGATGGCCGAATCAGGGGCGGCGGATCGCATCGCGTCGACGTTGCTGGGGCTGGGCAAGGGCAAGACGCTGCCGTGGGTCATGGCGCTGGTGGCCATGGTCATTGGTCTGCCGCTGTTCTTTGAAGTGGGCCTGGTGATGATGGTGCCGATCATCTTCGTCATGGCGCGCCAGTCGAACCAGCCGCTGCTGAAAATCGCCATTCCGGCGCTGGCCGGCATGACCACGCTGCATGCATTGATGCCGCCGCACCCGGGGCCGTTGATTGCTGTCAGCGCCTTGCACGCCGATCTGGGCCTGACCATGTTGCTGGGTTTCTGCGTGGCAGTGCCGGCGGTGATTCTCGCCGGTCCGCTGTACGGCAACTGGCTGTCAAAGCGCATGCACATCGAGGAGCCGGCAGAGCTGGGCGAGCTGTTCTCGGCCAAACCCACTGCCTCCCGCCAACCGGGCTTCGGCATCTCGTTGCTGATCATCCTGTTGCCAGTGATCCTGATGCTCGGCAGCACCCTGGCGAAAATCGCCATGGCGCCGGAAAGCAACACCGCCCTGACGCTGAAATTTCTCGGTGAGCCGCTGGTGGCGTTGGGCATTGCGGTGCTGGCGGCGACGGTGTGTCTGGGCTGGGCCAACGGTATCTCCCGCGAGCAAGTGGGCGGCACGCTGCGTAAGAGTCTCGCGCCGATTGCCGTGCTGCTGTTGACCATCGGCGCGGGCGGCGGCTTGAAGCAAACCTTGCTGGACGCCGGCGTCAGCCAGACCATCAGCAAAGTGGCCGAAGGCGCGCACATGCCGTACCTGCTGCTGGCGTGGTTGATTGCGGTTGCGCTGCGTCAGGCGACCGGTTCGGCCACTGTGGCAACGACCACCACGGCGGGCATCCTTGCGCCGATGATGGCCGGGCTGGCGCCGGTGGAAGCGTCACTGGTGGCGCTGGTGATCGGGGCGGGCTCGGTGTTCTTCTGCCACGTCAACGACGCCGGGTTCTGGATGGTCCGCGAATACTTCGGCCTGCAACTGAAGCAGACAATCTGGGTCTGGTCGGTGCTACAGACCATTGTGTCGGTGGTGGGTCTGATCGGCACGTCGCTGTTGTGGCACTTTTTGGTCTGACCATGTCCAGAGCAAACGCTGAAGCCTTTACGGAGTGAGCAGCCTTATGGAATGGTATTTGCCAAAACATTGAAGGCGGTCATGCGGGCCTCTTCCCGGCTGAAGCCGGTCCTACAGTGGGTATGCGGTGTCTGTAGGACCGGCTTCAGCCGGGAAGCTTTTGATCTCGATCTTCGAACGCAAAAAGTCCAGTCACCGCCCAACCCGATAGCCACTATCAAGACGACTGATTTCTGCTGGAAAGGCCCGGGGCGTAGCCTTGGCTTCATTCCGGAAACGAGCCGAATGGAGGCTCCCAATGAACCGTCTTCTTGTCCTCTCCCTGTTACTCTCCGCCTCCCTCCTCGCCGGTTGTGCCGCTGGCAATCATCCCGAGCTGCGTGCCTACAGCGCTGAAGAAACCCACCAGCTGGCCCTCGAAGACCTCAATCGTGGTGGCTTGTCCTACGACGAATTCCAGGCCCGCAAAGCCCGACTGATCGAACAGCCACAGCTGCAACGGGCCCACGCGTTCGATAACCGTGGTGAAGTGAACGCCGAAGTCAGCGTCGCGTCGAAAGCCCGTCAGGGTTGAGCCGGAACACTTACAACGCCAGCTTCAAGTGCCCGCCCGCTTCCGTGTGACGCGCCTGAGTCCGGTGTTGCAGGCCCAGTAAAAAGTGATCCAGACCGTCATGCAGGCGCTGGGTCAGCAGTTCATCCAGCTCACCGCCCAACGCGTTCTCGCCATAGCTGATCTGGCTGTCGATGGCGAATACACCGTGCAGCACTTCCTGGCATTTCAGCGCCGACAGCACGGGTTTCAGCGCGTAATCCACCGCCAGCATGTGGGCAATGCTCCCCCCCGTTGCGATCGGCAAGACCACTTTGCCGTGCAATGAACGCTCCGGCAGCAGGTCGAGCAGCGTCTTCAACGCCCCCGAAAACGACGCCTTGTACACCGGCGTGCCGATCAGCAAACCGTCCGCCTTCGCCACCGCGTCGATGAAAGCCACCACCTGGGGGCTGTCGAATCGGGCGTAGAGCAAATCCTCGGCGGCAAAATCCTGAATGCGCACACCGCTGACTTCGACGCCACGGTCCTTGAGCCAGTGCGCCGCATGCTGCAACACCACGCCCGAGCGCGATCGGGTGGAAGGGCTACCTGAAATCGAAACTACCAACATGTGTTGTTTCCTTGGGGTCAGTCACCCGAGGTGCGAGGCACCGAGCAGGCCGCGTTCAACGCGAAGTAATGGGCGTGAAGACCCTTCGCCGGTACTCAAGCAGCATGCGTGCCAGCGCTCTCCATCGCCCGCCGCCCCCGTCAATCCAGCGATCACACACAGCTGCAATCCTGCCAACCACCCCAAACTGTTGATCCAGGCGCACGCGACTGTTGATCCACTGTTTCCCCAGCGACACTTGCCCTCATCAAATCAAACCCAAAAAAAATCCCCGCAGTCGGACCACTGCGGGGATTTCTCTGTTGCTCTGCTGTCAGCTTGAAGCTTCAGACTTGCGGCTTGAAGCTGGCACTCAATTCCTGAACATCGCACCGGTCTGGATGATGTTGTTCGAGCCCAGCAACTGGCTCACGTAACGGCTCCAGCGGGTGATGTTGGCCGGGCCGACAAACACCACGTCCTGGGCGGCCAGCTCGAAGCCTTTCGCCAGCGCGTAAATGGTCGGCTTCTTCGCGGCCAGGTGATAGACCGTCGCGCCGTGGGTGGCGTCTTGTGCACGAATCACATACACCGCATCGCCATCGGCTGCGTCAGGGCTCAGGCCGCCAGAGGTGCCAAGCGCTTCCAGCAAGGTCACACTGGTGGTGCTGAAGGAGATCACCTGCGGGCGCTGAACTTCGCCCAGCACGTAGATCTTGTTCTTCGAATTGCTGTTGAGGTGCAGGTAATCGCCGTCTTTCAGGAAGATCTTGCTGATCTGCGAATCCTTGCGGTTCAGCGAGTCCACGTCGATCACGTAATCCTTGCCATCGCGACGCAGGGTCAGGCCGGCAAGGTTGGCGTCGGTCGAATCAAGACCGGCCTGGCTGATGGCCTGAACCAGGCTCAGCGGAATGTTGGTAATCGGTTGCGGGCCAGCCGATTTGAAGGCACCCGAGAGCAGGACGCGCTGACTGTTGTAACGCAGCACTTTGACGTCGACTTTCACTTCGGTGTACTGCGGCGCCAGCCCCATGCGCAGTTGATCGCGGATCTGCGAAACGGTCTTGCCGGCGGCCTGGATACGGCCCACGTACGGGAAGAACACGGTGCCGTCGTTCAGCACTTCGCGGCTGTTGGCGTCCAGTTGTTCCTGGGAGCCGGGCGCGGTCAGTTCAGGGTGTTCGAACACCGTCACCAGCAAGGCGTCGCCCGGGCCGACGACGTATTCAGGCGTCTTGTAGTTCAGCAGTTCCGGGGGCAGTGGTTTGGCCGCTGCGTCCGCCGTTTTCTGCTGCTGCGCAAGGGTGGCAGGGGTGATGTTGATCAGCGTGACCTGGGGACCGTCGGGGTCTTTCTCGGTGACATCGCTGTAAGACATGTACTGACCGGGGGCGAATGCGCAGCCTTGCAACACCAGACTGGAAAGCAGCACGACCGCTAACGTTACTTTCATATGAATGTTCCTTCTCATCCTACTAATAGGTGCGTACTGGCACCGCAGTGATTTCTTTGCATCCCTTACTTACACCGAACATCGGATCACATTCGCTCATGCACCCGTGCACCTCCCGCCAAGCTTACTAGCCCTTGGCCATGTTTGTGGTTATTGGCAGATTTTCTTTTAGAAGGCGTTCTTGTTGACGAAGCCTTTGAAGAGCGTCAGCAGGATGATTTTCAGGTCCAGCCAGACCGACCAGTGCTCGATGTACTGCAGGTCGAATTCAACGCGTTTCTGCATCTTGTCCAGCGTGTCGGTTTCGCCGCGCCAGCCGTTGATCTGTGCCCAGCCGGTGATGCCCGGCTTGACCTTGTGCCGCAGCATGTAACCCGACACCTGTTTGCGGTACTGCTCGTTGTGCGCCACGGCGTGGGGGCGCGGGCCGACGATGGACATCTCGCCGCGCAGCACATTGAAGAACTGCGGCAGCTCGTCCAGCGAAGTGCGCCGCAGGAACGCGCCCAGCGGCGTGATGCGACTGTCGTTGCGCGTGGCCTGGGTCACCACCGAGCCGTTTTCCTGCACGCTCATGCTGCGGAATTTCCAGACCATGATCGGCCGACCGTCCAGCCCGTAACGGCGTTGACGGAACAGCACCGGGCCGGGGGAGGTGAGCTTGATCGCCAGGGCAATCAGCATCAGCGGCAGGGCGATCATGGTCAGGATGATGCTCGACAGCACGATGTCTTCCAGCCGCTTGACCACGCTCCAGGCGCCGTCCATGGGCGAGTCGAAAATGCTGATGCTGGGCAGGCCGTTGATGCTCTCGCTGCGGGCGTGCAGCAACTCGAACATGAAAACGTCCGGGATCACGTAGACCGACGCGGTGGTGTCGCTCAAGCCTTTGATCAGTGCCTGCAAACGTTCTTGTGCACCGAGTTCGAGGGTGATGTAGACCTTGTCGATTTTGCCGTCGCGGGCGTCCTGGATCAGTTGATCCAGATCGCCCAGCACCGGAATGCGCCGGCCAATGCGCGCCAGGTCGATCTGCTGCGGCGCCTGGTCATAAAAGCCCAGCAAGTTCAGGCCCATCCAGGGCGCGCGCTCGATGGACATCGCCAGGCGCTCGCCGCAATGGCCGGTGCCGACGATCGCCACGCGCCGGGTATTGAAACCCTGGGCGCGCAAACTGTGCAGCACGCTGCGGATCGCCAGACGGTAGCCACACAGCGTTACCAGCACGGCGGCAAACCAGGCCATCTGGCTGTTGTCGGCCAGATGGTCGGGCTGTAACAGCAGGTAGTCGACGAACAGCAGCAGCACGAAGGCCAGACCCCAGTAATTGGCGACCTTCAGCAGCTCGCGCACGATGCGCTCGCCCCGCCACGAGCCGTACAGCTGGTGATATTCAGCCAGCCAGTGGAAAGCCACCGCCGCCAGCAGAATCTGCATCCAGGCTTCGGCGCTCATCGGCGTGCCGGCGAGCAGGTTGATGCCATAACCGCCGACCGCGATGACCGCCAGATCGAGCAGCCGGTGAGCGACGGACAGCGACGATGAATGGGCATGCAGGATGCCCCGTAATGGAGTGCGCATATTCTGTGCTCGCTCAGACGGATTTGATCGGAACAACGCGGGCGGAGAGGTCGCTGCTGACCAGCGTCGGCGCGCTCAGGATCGGCCGGGTGTGTGCTGGCTGGCGGCTCTGACGGGCAGCGCTCAGGCGGGCCTCGACGAACTGGCGCATTTCCTGCTCGAAGCGGGCTTCGCTGAAGCGCTCGGCGTTGCTCCGGCAGGCTTGCGCGGTGATGCGTGAGCCGTTGATCTCGAACGTCTCGATGGCGGCCATCAGCGACGCCACGCTCTGCTCCGGGTAGAGCACGCCGGTGGGCTGCGGGTGATCCAGGCCGCAGACCGTTTCCACCACGCCCCCCTTGGCGAACGCGATGACCGGCGTGCCGCAGGCCTGGGCTTCCACCGGGCTGATGCCGAAATCCTCTTCGGCGGCAAACACGAACGCCTTGGCGTTGCTCATGTGCTCTTGCAACACCGCGAACGGCTGATAACCCAGCAGCGTAACGTTCGGCGCGTTGGCCGCAGCGGCCTTGGCCTTGTCCATTTCCGGACCGTCGCCGATCACCACCAGCCGCTTGTTCGGCATGGCCGCGAAGGCTTCGATGATCATCGGCATGCGCTTGTACGGGACCATGCGCGAGGCGGTGAAGTAGTAATCCTGCTTCTGTTCCTGCAGCGCGAATCCGCGGGTGTCCACGGGCGGGTAGATCACCGTGGATTCGCGACGGTAGGCCTTGGTGATGCGCGCGCCAATGAAGTGCGAGTTGGCGATGAAGTCATCGACGCCGGCGGCGGTGCGCTGATCCCACATGCGCATGTAATGCAGGATCATCCGCGCCACTTTGCCTTTCAGGCCGGTGCTCAGGTTCGCCTCTTTGAGGTACTGATGCTGCAGGTCCCAGGCGTAGCGGATCGGCGAGTGCACGTAGCTGACGTGCAACTGGTCCGGGCCGCACAACACGCCTTTGGCCACGGCGTGGCTGCTGCTGATGATCAGGTCGTAACCGGACAGGTCCAGTTGCTCGATGGCCATCGGCATCAGCGGCAGGTAGCGCTGGTATTTGGTTTTGGCCTTGGGCAGGCGCTGGATGAACGTGGTTGTCGCGACCTTGCCGCCCAATTGGGCGCGGTCCTGGTCGCTGAGGAAATCGATGACGGAGAACAGGTCCGCCTCGGGCCAGATGTTGATCAGCGATGCCAAAACCCTTTCGGCACCGGCGTACGTCACCAACCAGTCGTGGACGATTGCAATTTTCATTGGAATTCTCTGCATTAACGGCCGAAGGACGCCCGGCACGTCGAGCGAAGCTCGCGAGGGCGGTCCCACAACCTTTCCATGTTCGCAGGCGCTAAATCAGACGCTCACAGGCTGCGTCTTGGCGTTGCGGTTATTGAGGCGTTTTCCGAGCTGGATGAAAGGGTGTTCGAGGTAGCGAAAGCACAGATGGGCAGCGCCCAGGGTCAGCACCGTCGCGACCAGCGCCACCAGCAGGCCCGGTGCGTCGGTCCCGCGCAGCAGAAACTCGCTGAGCATGCCCATCGACGGGTGCAGCAGGTACAGCGAATAACTCACTGCGCCCAGCCAGACCAGCGCCGGGTGGTTCAGACGCACACTGCGGGTCAGCAGCACGAAGCTGACGATGGCCACGGCGTAGGTGAAGCAGTAACGGCCCCAGGTTTCGCCGGTGCCCATGTCCTTGCTGTAGGCCATGATCAGTGTTGGCGGCAGCAGCACGGCGAAGGCCACGAACAGCATGTTCAGGTTTCGCGTCAGCGCCGCGCTGTGTTCGGCCAGCAACCACTGGCGCCACACCGAGCCGAAGAACATCAGCGACAACGCCAGGGGCAGCGCCACCGGCAGTTTGTGTTCGGTCAATGCGCGGGCAATGCTCATCGCCAGCGCGGCGAGCAGAAACACCAGCGAACAGCGCGCCCGGAATGCCAGGTCGTACAGCTTGCCGGCGATGAACAGCGCCAAACACAGCCCGTAGAACACCAGTTCGATGAACAGCGTCCAGTACAGGCCGACCACGTCGTCGAAGCCCAGTGCCGCTTGCACCATGGTCAGGTTGGCGACGATCTGCGGCCAGGACGGCAGCGGCGCGCCGGTCAACTGAAGCATGAGCACAAACAACACCAGCGACAGCCAGTAGGCCGGGTACAAACGCATGAAGCGTGAGATCAGAAAGCGTCGGGCGCCGTCGGGCACCGGCTTGAGGCTGTAGGGAATCACTACGCCGCTGATCATGAAAAACCACAGCACCCCCAATTTGCCGGGGTCGATCAGGTAATCCAGCGCCCAGACGTGACCGATCACCGGTGCGTACAAATGGGTGAAAACCACCATCAAGGCGGCGATGCCGCGCAATGCGTCGAGATAGGCAAGGCGTTTCATGGCAATGCCTCAGAGCTTGCTGGAAGATTCGCGACCCAGGGCATCGCTGCCCTGGCTGCTGCGCCGGTCTCTGGCCGGACTCAGCAGTGCGTCGATGCGTTGGGAAACCTGGCGCGCCGATTCTTCCCAGGAGAACCGCGCCACGTTGTTCAGTCCGCGTCGGCGCAGCGACAGCCGCAACGGCATGTCAGTCAGAACGCGCTCCATGGCGGCGGCCATGTGCTCAATGTCCAGCGGGTCGAAATACAGCGCGCTGGCCTGTAGCACTTCAGGAATCGACGCCGCGTTCGCCGCCAGCACCGGGCAACCGCACGCCTGGGCTTCCAGGGGCGGAATGCCGAAGCCTTCATACAGCGACGGAAACACAAAGACCGTTGCGCCCTGGTACTGGCTGATCAGTTCGTCGTCGCTCAGGCGGCCCAGAAAGCGGATGCGTGGGTCACGGCTTGCCAGGCGTTGCAGGTTGTCGTCGCTGAAGATTCCGCTGGCGCCACCGACGATGCGCAATTGCAGATCATCGTGACCGCGCAGCAGGAGGAACGCCTGAATCATCCGGCTGAAATTCTTGTGCGCGCTGGGCGAAGACACCGCCAGCAGGTAGTCCTGTTGCTCTTTAAGGGGCGGGCCCGGTTGAAACGCACCGCTGACGGCGTTGGGCACCACGAAGATTTTCTTCTCCGGGAATCTGTAGAACTGCGAGATTTCGCCCTTGGAGAAGGCGCTCACGGTCAGCAGCGATTTGATCCGGGACAGCATGATCGGCGTCATGGTCCGGTACAGCATTCGGAACGTGCGGGTGTAGCTTTCCGGGTGACGCACATAGGTGACGTCGTGGTGGGTCGCGATCTGGTTGCGGTAAAACAGCGGCGCGGTGCTGCACAGGGAAATCAGCAGCGGGTTGCCCTGACGGCGGAGGTACAGCGGCAGGTCCAGTTGTTCCCACAGGTGGCCGCGGTGGCTGCCGATGCATTGCACGTCGAGGGCCTTGGCGCTCTCGTGCATCTGAATGCCGTGGGGCGCAACGAACACCACGTCGTCGCGCAGCTGCTTGAGGGCCAGGCAGATCTGTTCGGCGAAGCGTTGAACGCCACGCAATTCCTGGGTCAGGAAACGTGCATTGATCACAATCATTGTGGTCGACCTGTAGAAGAGATAAAGGGGTCGTGCGCAGAGCCGTCAGCGCCCTGGATGAAGGGGCGCCCAAAAGAAGGGCCGAAATAAAAAAGGCAGAAATCAGGGCAAGGCAAACAGTGCCGGGCGTGTGCCCAGGCTTATTATTTTCGGGAAGTCATCAATCGGCACTTGCGCCGAGCAACGCCCGTCGTTGCAGTTCCACGGGATACCGCTGTCGACCAGCCCGCGTTGCGGCTGGCGGGTGTCGATGTATTGCACGTTGCCGCGCAACACGCTGCTGGCGTCCACCTTGATCGATCGCGGCAGCCCGGCGGTCCAGGCGACCATGATCTGTTCCGAACCCCGGGCGAACCGCAGCAGGTATTGCGAGTCGATTTCCCGACTCTTTTCAGCGTCGTAGCGGAATTGATGCAGCGTCGGGCTGATGGCCTTCAGCGTCAGGTACGCCTGCTTGACGCTCAGGTCCTGATTCAGCAGACCGAAGTTCTGCTCCGGGTCAGTGCCGTCGGGGCCATCGTTGAGCAGGCCGTTCCACCACATGCCCTTGATGTTGGGCATCGTCTGCGCCAGGAAGAAACTGCGCGCCAGAAACGCCGCCTGAATCTTCTCGTCACCGCCGCAGCGGCCGTCATTACTGGGCCAGCCTATTTCAGTGAGGTACAGCGGCACCGGCTCTTTGTTGCGGTTCTTTTCCGTCAGGTCCTCGCTGATCCGCCGCAGCCAGGCAATCCAGTTTTCCGGGGTGTTGCGCTCATCCGAACGGCAATACACATAGGGATGAAGCGACAGCCCGTCGACATGGTTGAGCACCCCCGATTCCACCAGCCGATCGGCAAACCCCAGGTCCATGCCCTGGCTCGTCACCGCGCCGGCCAGGATCACCATCGGCCGCTGATTGGCGCGAATGCGCTTGGCGGTCTGTTCGATGAGCAGGCTGTAGTCTTCGGCGAACCCAGGATCGACCGGGTTTTCCTTGTCCCACTCATTCCAGATCTCGTAGAAGTCCACGCTGTCGGTGAGCTGGCGAGTGACGAAGCTGGCGTAGTTGCCGTAAGCATCGCGCATCGAGGGTTTGCGCGGTTTGGCGTAGTTCTCGTAAAACGGGTTGCCGTAGCCCAGCACCAACAGCGGTCGCAGGCGGTTTTCCTGGGCGGTGCTCAGGAATGACTGCCACGAAGGCTCAATCTTCAATAACCCTCGTCGGGGCTCGGCGCTGGACCAATAGGCATCGTCGCGCACCGAGTCGACACCCGCCGCTTTGAGCAGCTGCAGCGCGCGGCCGGAGGTGCCGGGTTTGTTCATCAAGTGCGTGTCGACGCCGATGATGAACGCTTCGTCAGCCCGCGTGGCGCAACTGATCAACAAGCCCAGCAACAGGACGGCCGAGGGTCGTCGTAACCGGGTCAGGTATGGGATGAGCATGGCTTGTCTCAGTGAAGAGGCACGGTCCGGAGCACTTGCTCAGGTAGGTCTCGGGCCGTCGGCGTTAGTGTCGGCATCACGTGCAGGCATGCCGCTGTGTTCAAACCGGGTGGGGCAGCGTGTCCCGGTTGGGCTGGGCAATGTCGTCCAGCAGCGTCTGGGCAAAAATGCTTTGGTAACTGTCGAGCATCAACTCAAGGTTCAGTAATGACGCCACGCTGACCCGCGCTTGACCGCTCAGGCGCGCCAGCAATTCCGGGTTCTGGTGCAAACGCAACATCGCCTGGCCCAGTGAGTCAGGGTCCTGCGGGTCGCACAGCAAACCGTTGAGCGGGTCCTGAATGATCTCCGGCAAACCGCCCATGCGGCTGGCAATCACCGGCACCGAGTGGGCGCAGGCCTCGACGGCGACCATGCCGAACGGCTCGTTCCACAGCGACGGCACCACGGCGACGTCGATCTGGCGGTAGAACGCTTCAGGCGTCTGGTAACCGACGAAGCTGATCTTCGAGGAATTCGCCAGCGCCTTGAAGGTGGCTTCGTCATCCGTCTGGCCACGCCCGGCGATCTGCAGCGTGGCGTCGAAGGGCAATCGCTGAAACTGCTCAATCAGCCAGGCCACGCCTTTCTGATGGGACAGCGTGCCCATGTAGCCGAAGCGCAACGGCGCTTTTTTCGTCGCCAGGTCCGCTTGCCGCCGCTGATGGGGCGGGGTGGTCGGCGGCGTGAACGGGCTTGCGTTGTGCACCACGTATGGGCTGGCAGCGCTGAAATAACCGCGCTGCTGCAGCTTTTCCAGAATGAAGCGGCTGACACCGACCACCGCCGCGACCTGGGCCGAGCGCGCGTCGTGGCCCTTGCGGAAAGTCTGGCAGCTGCCACATTGCTCCTGGCAGCACTGGCCGCGTTTGAACATGTTGCTGCTCGGGCACATCAGGTACATGTCATGCAGCACCTGCACGATCGGCAGTTTTGCTGCAGTGATCTCGTCCCAGACCGACACCGACCAGCCGGCCAGGTTGTGGCAGACCACCAGTTGCGGCTGCTCGTTGCCGATGACGTGTTTCACGTAGCGGCGCATTGCGCCGTTGTAGCGATCCCGCAAATGCCAGCCCAGGCGCGCCAGACGGCCAGGCCGTTGTGCGCCGAAATGCCAGTAGAAATTACGCAGGCCGGCCCGGTAGACCTTGACGCCGTTCACCGCTTCAACGCTCAAGCCCGCGTCGGGGCCGGTCACCAGCACGCTGACTTCACAGCCGCGCTGCTGCAGGCCTTCGACGGTACGCTGAAGAATGATTTCCGCGCCGCCTCCAATGTGAGGGGCATACAGGCTGCTGATGAACAGTATTTTCATAATGGATACGACTGATTCAGACCCAGTACCCCGGACTCACCGTCGCGGATGGCTTGTTCGATCAGGCCGAGGCGCTCCTCGGCACCGCGCCGCTTGGCGATCAGCCGCAGCAGGCGGAAGAACACCCAGCGGTTGAGGCCGTACAGCAGCGACGAATTGGCCCAGATGTTTTTGTCGAACCAGGCCTGGTTGCGCGCGCCGTAGTAGGCGCGCAAGTCCGAGCCCCCCAGCAGGAAGCTCTCGTAGATGTTGTTGGTGCGCGCCTTGATGTTCCACGAGCTTTCCAGGTCGTCGAGCAAGGCGTCCGGCACCAGAAAGATCCGGCCGCCACCGGCGGTGATGCGAAAGGTGTATTCGCTGTCGTCGGCGTACAGCATCAACGCGTCCAGCGGCAGGCCGATGCGGCGATACAGATTGCGGTGGGCAAGCAGGCCGCCGTACGTGGCGAACGGCAACTGCACCATGGGCAGTTTGCGGTGCGGGCTTTGCGGCGCGCCCCACGGCAGTCGGCGCCAGATCTTGTACGGCAGCTGCGCGATGTGAAAACCGAAGAAGCTCGAGCGACGCTGAATGGCGAAGCGGTTCGGCACGCCGGCGGCGATGTCCGCCTGATGGGTTGGACGAAAGCCCAGCACGGCGGCCTTGTCTTCACCGTCGATGCGTTTACGCTCTTCAAGCACCTTGTGCAGCGTGGCGATGGCGTTGATGGTCGGCGCGTTGTCATCGTCCATCAGCCAGATGTGCTCGGCACCGGCGTCCAGCGCGGCCTGGATTCCCACCGAATAGCCCCGCGCCGAACCGGTGTTCTCGTGCATGTAGATCACGCTGACCTGATTCGGCCAGGTGCGCCGCAGGGTGTCCAGCGGCGCGGTGGACGCGTTGCTGACGATGATCACGCGATCGATCAGCGGACTTTCCAGGGAGCGGCTGACCAGCGTGTGCAGGTAGTTGAAACGATCACCATAGGTGAGCGTCACCAGTGTGGTTTTCTGGGTCATGGCGAGTTCCGGGCGAAGGGGGGTCAAGAGGCTGAAAGCATCAGCCCCGTGGGAATCAGGATGTGTGGATCAGAGGTGCAAGAAGTTGAAGGGCAGTGAGGCTCGGTTCAAGCCTGGACTTGCATCCGCGACAGGCTGCTGACCGGCAGGCTGACCTTTTGCTCGCGTTGCAGCAGGTTAAGGAGAATCACCGCGCGTTCATCACCGTCGGCGGCGAGGAAGATCGCCTCGACGTCGTTGAAGCCCTCGGCGGTGATCCGCACCGTTTCACCTTCTTGAAAGGCGACCCTGGCCGGCGGCGCCAACGGCGCCAACAGACGCTGGCGGATTTGCTCGATCAACGCATCCTGCACCGGAACCGGCATGCCGCCGAAGGTGACGATGCGTGCCACGCCTCGGGTCGAGCGGATCGGGTACCAGTTGTCGCTGGCTTGATCCATGTGAATGAACAGGTAGCCGGGGAAGAGCTCTTCTTCGGCCGGCGCCCGTGAGCCGCGTTTTTTCTCGCCGTGCTTGACCGGGCGGTAGCACTCAAACTGCTGACGTTGCAGGTGCTCTGCCGCGCGTGCTTCCTGGCGGGGTTTGGTCTGGATGAGGTACCACCGCGCGGAACCACAGGCGCTGTTGACGACTTCAGACATACATTTCACTCCACTGCGATCCGGTGCGACCCGGTCAGGACAACGTCAGGTTTTTGTGCCAGCCCGCGCATTATGCCCGGCCCGGCGCAGGATGGATGCTTGTCCAGCCCGTATTCGGTCAACATCTGCTGCACCTGCTCGACGCAGTTGAACATCAGCACATCAATGATCGACAGGTTGGCGACAAAAGGTTGCCGAAACTGCCGATACACCACCGGGTTCATCCGGAAGAACCGCACCAGCAAACCGTTGCGGGCGAAGTGATCACGGTCGTAGAGCACCGATCCGCCTTCCGGGGTGATGAACGCGGTGGCTTCAAACGTGTGAGCGATGCGGATGATGCGCTCCTGCTTGTCCGCAGCGCTACCCAGTATAAGGTCCGAGCTGCGCAGGATCGGCGTCACGATGTGTAGATAAGCACAGATTTCACGGATGGCGTGTTCGGCATACAGCGCGATGTTCTGCTGCGGAAAACGGATCAACCGCTCCAGCAGCGGCATGACCTGCGCGAAACAGGGCGCCTCGCGATAACTCTCGGCGAGCAGATCAATCAGCCGCAGCGCTTCATCGCTGAAGTGGTTGCAGAGTTGACGTTGATTGATCTGCAGCTCAAAGCGGTCTTTCTGCAACGGGAAGCTGATCAGCTTCGCTTCGCCGTTGTGCAGGATGCGGTTGCGATTGACCCAGCCGGACCGCACATACTGCAGATCGTCTCCCAGGACGAAGACGTCTGCGGCGGCAATGAGCTGAAAGTAACCCAGGTAGGGGAACAGATACGGCTGCATCACTGCAAGGGTCCTGGCCATGTGTGTCTCCTTGGCGTGCGTATCGATTTACTTGCGGACCGTGGTGTAGTCGTAACCGTACGCGGCGCAGTCGTAGTCGGCGGTCGACGCCTTGCGCAGGACACCGTTGAAGATCGCCCCCTTGATCAGAATGCCGTTGTGCATCAGGCGGCGCTTGCACGCTTCGATTTCCTTGGCGGTGCTCAGGCCGAAGCGGGTCACCAGCAGGCAGGTGCCGGACTGGCGGCCGACCAGCGTGGCATCGGTCACGGCCAGAATCGGCGGGGTGTCGATGATCACCAGGTCGTACAGCGGCGACAGCTCGCTGATCATTTTGTTGAAGTTGTCGTGCATCAACAGCTCGGACGGGTTCGGCGCCGCGTAACCGCAGGAGATGAAGTCCAGGTTGCGCACTTCCGTGTGGTTGATGACTTCCTTGCTGCCCAGACGCGCGGCGAGGGTGTCCGACAAACCATGCTTGGGCGTCAGGTTGAACATCTTGTGCAGGTAGCCTTTGCGCATGTCGGCGTCGATCAGCAACACGCGTTTGCCGGTCTGCGCAATGATCACCGCCAGGTTGCTGGAGACGAACGACTTGCCCACGCCCGGCGTCGGGCTGGAAATCATCAGCACGTTGTTGCGGGCTTCAAGCATGGCGAAGTGCAGGCTGGTGCGCAGGCTGCGCAGTGCTTCGATCGCCAGTTCCGTCGGCGCGCTGACGCTCAGCAGGCGCGGCTCCTTGCTCGCCGAACGGCTCTGGGCGGCCTTCTCCATGCGTTCCTGCAGTCGCGAATACGGCAGCGATGCGTACACCGGCATGCCGAGGTTTTCGATGACTTCCGGGTTGTCCACACCGCGATAGAACGCCTGGCGCACAAACACGGTGGCAACGGCCAGCAGCAGACCGATCAGGGCGGCGACCAGCACGATGATTTTGCGCATCGGCTTGACCGGCTCTTCGACGTTGGCGTCGGCGTTGTCGATGATGCGGACGTTGCCGATGCTGCCCGCGCGCAGGATGTCCTGCTCCTGGCTCTTGTCCAGCAACAGGGTGTAGGTCTGCGAGGTGACCTGCATGTCCCGGTTCAGCCGCAGCAACTCTTGTTGCGTGGCCGGCAGGGCTTCGATCTTCTTCAGCAGCGCGGCTTTCTGCGATTCAACCTGGCCGATCTGCGTCATCAGGGCGCGGTAGGTCGGATGCTCCGGCGTGTACAGACGCTCGACGTCGACGCGCTTCATTTTCAGGTCCGACAGGGTGCCTTCCAGCTTGACCACCTGATCCAGAACCGACTTGGTTTCAACGCTCAGGTCAACCGACTTGGCGCCCATCTGGAAGTTGTTCAGCGCGATTTCCGACTGCTCCAGCTGCTTGCGCACGGCAGGCAGTTGCGAACGCAGGAACTCCAGACGCTGGGCGGCTTCGGCCGAACTGCGCTCGACGTTCTGACGCACATACAGGCGGCTGACTTCGTTGAGGATGCGTTTGGCCAGTGCCGGGTCGGGGTCTTGGATCGACAGATAGACGATCCCGGAGTCCTTGCCCGCTTCCATGATTTTCAGACGGTCCTGATAATCCAGCGCGGTGGTCAGGGTGCGTTGACGCGCCACGGTGAACTCGGTGCCCGGACGGGCATTGAGCGCCGCCACCTGGATTTTGATGCCGCTGCCTTCCACAGTCTGGCCGACCGGGCCGCTGAGCAGCTTGTTGCGGTCTTCGTCATAGAGGGTAAAGGTGCCAGGCTTGCCCGCCACCATGGTCATCTTTTCACCCAGCAGCGCGTCCGGCACGTCCAGCTGGAACACATCGATTTTCTCGCCACCCCAGGCGTAGCTATTCAAGCCGAACATCGGATCGGCCACTGCGCCTTCACGCTCCGGCTTGAACCGACGCGCCATGTAGGTGCCCAGCCCCGGGATGTATTTAGGCTTCTGCACGATGTACAGCTTGAGGTCATCAACGACCTTGCCCAGCACCGCGCGGGATTTGATCAGCTCGATTTCGGTGGTCGCCTGGGACACCGACAGCGGCTTGCTGGAAATTTCGGTGCGGCCTTCGATGCCGACTTTGCGCGGCTCGATCTGAATCATCGCGTTGGCCTGGAAGATCGGCGTGGCCAGAATGGCGTAGGTGGCGCCGAGCAGGACGCAGATGCCGACAATCGACGCAATCAATCCTTTGTGATCGAAAAGTGTGCGCAAGATAGTCGCCAAATCGATCCGGGAGTCCTGGACCTCGTCCAGAGAAGTACGGTTCATAGCGGTCATTTATCTTGGATCTCCTGACTGAAGATAAGGAAGCCAGTCGTCGACACAACGCGAAAGCTGCTCGTAGGTCTGTTCAAAGGCTAGTTTCGGGCGCCGGTAGGGGTCGGCGATTTCCAGCGCGTGTTGCCATTTGCCAATCAGAAACGTCTTGCCGCGTACCTCGGGGGCCAGCTTGAGGACGCTCTGGGTCTGACGATGCTCCATGACCAGGATCAGCTCAGCTTCGTGGAGCATCTGCCGATCGATCTGACGGCTTCGATGTTTGTGGGCGGGGACACCGTTGACGTGCAGCACGGCCTGAGCCAGCGGGTCGATGGTGGAACTGAGCATGGCGTGGGTGCCGGCCGACGAGATCTGGACGCGCGCGTTCGGCACCCGTTGTCGGAACATGGCTTCGGCCATGGGGCTGCGACAGATATTGCCGACGCAGACCACCAGGACGTTACTGAACATGACCTTTGCTGAGGGTCGTCATCAGTCTCTTGCTGATGTTTGCGGTGAAGTTCTGCCCAACGGCCAGGAGTGTCTGCATCTTGCGTTTCGGGGTAATCGCCGACAGCGAGTACTCGACCAGCTCCATCAGGAAATGCTCATACAGCTCTTGATGACCGAGCCGGTTGTAGTAGTTGGCCAGGGCGCCCGAGGTCTGCAGCGCCATGTGCAGCTTGCGTTTGTTGGAGCGCATGGAAAACACGCCGCCCGGGTGCAATCGGTACATGGCCGGCTTGACCTCGCCCATGAATTTGCCCTTGCCGTAGGCGCCGAGCAGCGACCACCAGACCAGATCATTGAGCGGCGCGGCGCGCAGCTCGGGGGGCAACGACTCGAACACGTTGCGGAACACCGTGGTCAGCGTCGAGATCGGCCGCGCCTTCTGTAGCTCCAGCGCCGTGGCATCCCCGCGCAGCTTGCCTTGCAGCTGAATCGGGTACTGGCCGCTGATGTCGAAGGGAATCGCGTCGTGGTAGGTCAGCACGTAATCCGGATTGTTCTCGAGAAAATCCACCTGGATCTGCAGCTTGCGCGGGTCCGTCCAGTAGTCGTCGCCTTCGCAGTAGGCGATGTAGCGGCCCCGTGCTTCGCCGAACAGACGCGGCACCGGCGGGTTGTTCTGCGAGTACTGATTTGTCTCGTGGTAGAAGGGGCGTATCAGCGTCGGGAAGCGTTTGACGTAGTCGGCAATGATGCGGGCGGTGCCGTCCGTGGAGGCATCGTCGTTCACCAGGATTTCGAAGGCGAACGTGGTTTGCTGCATCAGGAAGCCTTCCAGCGTCTGCGCGACATAGGCCTCCTGGTTGTAGGCTGGGCAGACGATGCTGACCAGGGGCGCGGCGCACGGCGAGGCGCTCGTCTTATTGCTAGTAGCATCCATGGCTTGAGTACTCGGAGTTAAACACTGGGTTTGCTGAACAAAACGGAAATCTTCATCACCAGCGGCTTGTAGCTGGCGGCCACCATCAGCAGCGTGAGCAGGCCGCAGACGGCCAGACCCAGGAAGATGCTGATGCGGTTTTCATTGGCGATCAGGCGCAGCAGCGGCTCGGTGATCGCAAGGCCCACGCCGGTCATCACGCTGATGCGGATGATGTCGCGCAGCCATTGGCTGTGAATCCCCGGGGCCAGACGCTGGTGCACGATCACAGGCCAGATGGCGAAGGACACGACGCGCAACACGAACCAGGCGATCGCCGCGCCGTAAGCGCCGTAGCCGCGAATCGCCAGAAACATCACCGGCACCGTGATCAGCGCTGAAACAACGCTGTACCAGACGTGCAGGTGCATGCGCCCATAGGCGTATTGCAGGTAAAACTGGAACGCGCTGACCGCCATGATGGCGCTGCCCAGCGAGTACCACGGCAGAATCGTCCGGCTCCAGTCGGCGGCAGGCCGGTCGCCCGACCAGGCAAACACCATCTCGTCGGCGTGCAGCGCGATCAGTGCCGCGAGGGGAAACAGGAACGTGCACACAAACCGGTTGGCCGCGAGATACAGCTGGTGCATGTCGTCCCGGCGCCCTTCAGCCATCAACACGGTGAGGCGCGGCAGCAGCGTCTGCGCCAGCGGGTTGGAGAGCATCATGATCCCGGTGGTGATCAACGCCACCAGCGAGAAGTAACCGTATTCATTGAGCGGCAGCAGCTCGGAGAGCAACACTTTGTCGATCTGGGTGAGCACGATCCACAGCACCGCAGTGCCGGACATGCTGGCCGCGAACGGGATGATCGGCCTGACCAGGTCCCAGTCGAAACCGGTCAGCGGCGACGGCGTCGGCATCTGCTGATAGGCACGGCCCGCGAAGATCAACGCTTCGATCAAGCCCACCAGCGCCTGGAATTCGAAGAAGTGCACCGGGTCGTTGGAAATCGTGCTCACCAGCAGCAGGCCGCCGAAGTAGCGCAGCGTGGCGATCATCACGTTGGCGATGTTCAGCCATGCATGCTGTTCAAGGCCTTGAATCCCGCTTTTGTACAGCGTTGAAAACAAGCGCAGGGCGATGACGATGCCCATCAGCCCGATGCACTGCACCAGCGTCTCAGTCGTCAGTTCCTGGGCATTGAGCCAGTGCACCGCGATCCATCCGCTGCCGGCATACATCGCCACGCAGCAGAGGCCCGCCAGTGGCAGGAAGATGATTTCGAACGAGCGCAGCAGGCGCCCGGTGTAGCGATCCAGTCCATCGCTGCCCTGACGATGGGCCACCGCCCTGACCAGACTCGGTGACATCCCTGCGTCCAGCAATTGCAGCCAGGCCTGCAGCACCGAGAAGAATCCGATCAGCCCGTATGCCTCGGCGCCCATGTGGCCGAGGTAGAACGGCATGATCAGGATCCCCACGAGCAGCGTGTAGGCCTGGCCTGCATAGCTCAACGCAGTGTTGCGTATGACTGAGCGCTTGGTTGACATCGAAAGTCCTTCCGGCGTAACGGGATGAATGGCGCGGCGGGGTTACATGACCTTCGCGAGGGACGGCACACGGTACGGCGAGTGGGCGGCGCTGGTTTCGGCGATCACCGTGTTGATCACGCGATCCTGATCGTCGTGCAGCAGGCCCGGGTAAATCGGCAGGCAAAGCACGCGCTCGCTCAAGGAACGCGAAGCGGTTTGTGCCGCTTGCGGCTGCAGGTACTCGAGGGTGTCCAGGGACGGGTAGAAGTAACGGCGCGGGTTGATCCCGTTGGTGTTCAGCGCCGAACGCAAACGCAGCAGTTGTTGTTCGTCGCGCAGGGCGATCGGGTAATAGCTGTGGTTGAGTTCGCTGTTGCTTTCCGGCCGCTGCAGGTCGACGTAATCCCCCAGGCGGGTGGTGTAGCGGTCAGCGATTTCAGCGCGTTCCTGAAGAATGTTCTCGATGTCGTCGAGAATGCACAGGCCCATCGCGGCGGAGAATTCGTTGAGCTTGGCGTTGATGCCGATCCCGTCGATCTTGTCGACGTCGGCGATGCCGAAGTTGCACAGCAGGTGAGCACGGCGCGCGGTTTCGTCATCGTTGGTGATGATCGCGCCGCCTTCGATGGTGTGAAACAACTTGGTGGCGTGAAAGCTCAGCGTGCTGATGTCACCCCAATTGAGCACCGACTGGCCGGCGTGGCGTACGGCGAAGGCATGGGCGCCGTCGTACACGACTTTCAGATTGCGCCGACGGGCGATCTCTTCGATGCGCTCAACCGCGCACGGGTTGCCGAACACATGGGTGCCGACAATAGCGGTGGTGTCGGAGACGATGCGGCTTTCGATGTGCTCAGGCGAAATGTTCCAGGTCTGGGCGTCGATGTCGGCGAAGATCGGGCGAATGCCTTCCCACTGCAACGAACTGCTGGTGGCCACGAAGCTGAACGGCGTGGTAACGGCGCTGCCGCTCAGGCCCAGCGCGCGGTAGGCGACTTGCAGGGCCAGGGTGCCGTTGTTGGTGAGGATGACGTGTTTGACGCCCAGATAATCTTTCAGGCGTTGTTCGAGCTCGCACACCAGCGGCCCGTGGTTGGTCAGCCAGCCGCGTGCATAAATGCCCTCGACGTATCCTTTGAACTTGTCGATATCGCCCAGGTAGGTCTTGGTGACGTTGATCATCGAATTCTCCATTTCAGATGCACAGCTTTTAAAAGGCTTTCCGGACCGTGATGCGGTGGCGCCGGTGTGGCGCCGGGCCATCAACGCCAGGTTCGAGCGAAATCAGCTGGGGGTGGAGGCCGGCGGCGGGTTGCCTGCCTTGCTGCTCATCCGCCGGGCGCGGCCCTGATTGATTTTCAGGATCAATCGGGTGGCCAGGCTGCCTGCATGGGGATCGCCGAAGTGGAAGAGCGCGGTGGCGCGCTTCACGTCTGGCCGGCAGGCCTGGTTGGCGTGCAGGCTCCGATAACCCCAGAAGAAATAAACGCTGCCCGGCTCCAGGCGCAGGACGTACGGCTTGAGCCAGTTGCGCTGCATGCCTTTGATGATCCAGCTGCGGGTGATCTTGTTCTGCAGCAGGGCTTTCTCGATCACGTTGAACACCACCCATGAGCGCACCCGGCGGATGTTCGGAAACAGCATCAGATCGCCGCGTCCTTCTCCTTCACTGGGAATGAACACCGGGATCAGTGCAGTCACCAGGCTGGCGTCGTAATGAAAGCTGTTGGACTCGCGCTTGCCCTGGTTGCCCTGCACGCAGCGCAGCACCGGAAAGATGCGGTCACTGGCGGCGTCGCGGCGGGCCGCATGGTGATAGAGGCGACCCAGCAGTGTCTTGAAGCGCGGGTCGGACCAGTAGCTCGCCAGCAGGCTTTCGCTAAGTGCCGCCTCACCGTGGTAGGCAAAGTATTCGCCTTGGTGTTTCTGCGCCTGTTCGTCAGTCCAGGCCCGCAACTGCTGCAGGTCCGTGTCAGGCACGGCCGCGTTCAGTTTTGCAAAGCCGTTGGTATCGATTTCGTCAGCCAGTCGCTGAACCAACTGCTCATCCATGTCGAAAGATAAAGGCATTGCATCAGGCCCTCGTAGGGAGTGAGGAGTGCAGGGGAGGGGAGAGAATTACGCTTCAGGCACGCTACCGCCCGAATCTGCAGATCCTGCCGTTGTATTCATTAATATGTGCATTCAAACGGTTGCTTCATACATCACTGGCTGACTAAACCGTTGGGCAAAGCTACCGCCCCACCGAGCATATTCAGTAATTCGGAAAAGCTTTCTTTAAACCAAAAACTGCCCACCGGCGCCGATTTCACACCGTTGGAATCGTTAATTTCATGGGCAGCCGCAGGGTAATTAAGTCGGAATGCTCTCGGCGCACGGCTCTAAGGTCGCGCTGCAAAAACGGGAAAACATTGGACATGCGTATATATCGACGGAGGCGGACTTTCTGTCAAATTATTTCGCCATCATTCTGTTAATTTTTTGATCAGCGGGCGATCAGGCTCTATAAGTTATTGATTTTACTGACAGTCAATAAAACATCACTGCCCTGTCCTGGTGCGCGACGCTTTTTAGGCGCTCGCCAAGACCGCCGCTTTGACAACCAGAAATGACAGGGAAGACGTATTTCCAACGTCAGAACTTGGGCGCGGACCGGGGGCAACGGTTTTATGGCGCTCGATTTTTGAATGGCGCATTCAGTGGTCATTATGCGTCGAGTTAACTAACCACCTGAGTTTGAATTGCCCCATCAACTGATCACGGCGGTGTTGCAGTTTTATACAAAGAACAGTGTTGGGTTATATATAAATCAATGTGGCTGAGTGGGTGACAGGCCCGAAGATTTCGCAGGTGCTCGACGCCGTTGTTCGAGCGCTCAATTCCCATGCGTTGGGTGGATGCGGCGCTGCGGTTGCTCAGCCTTGATCGCTGCTCCATTATCCGGGTCTGCGATGCAAACAATTCGGGTCACCAGGAGATTCAATGAATACGCAGTCGAAAACCACTGGAGTGGCGATGCAACGCCTTGCGCAAGCGCGCGCCCTGATGAGCCGTGAAGGCATCGACGCCTGGCTGGTGCCGTCGGCCGACCCTCATCTCTCTGAATATCTGCCGGGTTACTGGCAAGGGCGGCAGTGGCTGTCCGGCTTCCACGGCTCCGTCGGCACTTTGATCATCACCCAGGACTTCGCCGGTGTCTGGGCTGACAGTCGGTATTGGGAGCAGGCGAGCAAGGAGCTGGCAGGCAGCGGCATCGAGCTGGTCAAACTGCAGCCGGGTCAGACCGGCCCACTTGACTGGCTCGCCGAGCAAGCCAGGACGGATTCCGTCGTCGCAGTGGATGGCGCGGTATTGGCCGTGGCGTCGTCGCGTACGCTGGCTGCGAATCTGTACGAGAAAGGCGCACGGCTGCGCACGGACCTCGACCCCTTGACTGAACTGTGGGACGACCGGCCTGCGTTGCCGGCTCAGGCTGTTTATGAGCACTCAACGCCCCACGCTGGCGAAACCCGTGCCGACAAACTCACTCGACTGCGCGCAGTGATGGCCGAGCGTGGCACGGACTGGCATTTCCTCGCCACGCTGGACGACATCGCCTGGCTGTTTAACCTGCGCGGGGCCGATGTCTCCTACAACCCGGTGTTCATTTCTTTCGCCCTGATCGGCCCGAACAGTGTCAACCTGTTTGTCGCGTCAGAGAAAGTCGACGCCGCGCTACGCAGTACCCTCGAACAGGAGGGCATCACCCTGCATGAATACACGCGTATCGGCAGCGCGCTGCGCAACGTGCCTAAAGATGCGAAGCTGCTGGTCGATCCGGCACGCGTCACCTGTGGCCTGCTGGATTATCTCGACAGCGAAGTGACGCTGATCGAAGGCCTCAACCCGACCACGCTGTTCAAATCGCAGAAAAGCGCCGCCGACACCCGGCATATCCGCCAGGCGATGGAGCAGGATGGGGCAGCGCTGTGCGAGTTCTTCGCCTGGCTGGATTCAGCGCTGGGCAAAGAGCCCGTCAGCGAACTGACGATTGACGAGAAACTCAGCGCGGCGCGGGCCCGTCGCCCGGGCTATGTGTCCCAGAGCTTCGCCACCATCGCCGGCTTTAACGGCAACGGGGCCATGCCTCATTACCGCGCCACCGAAGAAGAGCACGCGCAAATCGAAGGTGACGGCTTGCTGCTGATCGATTCCGGCGGCCAATACCTGGGCGGCACGACCGACATCACCCGCATGGTGCCCGTGGGCACGCCGACGGCTGAGCAGAAGCGTGACTGCACGCGTGTCCTGAAGGGTGTCATCGCGCTGTCCCGAGCTCACTTCCCCCGGGGCATTCTTTCGCCATTGCTTGACTCAATTGCTCGCGCGCCGATCTGGGCCGACGGCGTCAACTATGGCCACGGCACCGGTCACGGCGTCGGCTATTTCCTTAACGTGCACGAAGGCCCGCAGGTCATTGCCTATCAGGCTGCTGCCACGCCGCAGACCGCAATGCAGCCGGGGATGATTACGTCGATCGAGCCAGGTACGTATCGGCCGGGACAGTGGGGGGTCCGTATTGAAAATCTGGTGATTAACCAAGAGGCGGGCAAGACCGAGTTCGGCGAGTTTCTCAAGTTCGAGACCCTCACGCTGTGCCCGATAGACACGCGCTGCCTTGAAATCGGTTTGCTCACGCATGAGGAGCGTGAATGGCTTAATGAATACCACGCTCAGGTCAGACAGCGCCTCACTCCATTAGTGGAGGGCGCCGCGTTGGCCTGGCTGAACGGTCGTACTCAAGCGGTCTGATGCCGCTGCCACCGCTGCGTAGGCGGTGGCATCACTTACGGGCCTGCGCCTGGCGTTCTCTATCTATATAGACGCCTTTCAAACGCCGCGGGTCGTCAGATGCTGGTATGCCGGTGGCCGACTAGGGATTCGTCGGTTTTTTGCACACGATGATCATGCTGCGACTGGTGTACCCCGCAGGATTGAGACCGAGCGGGTAGCCTCCAGTGTCTTCGGCGCCGTCACCGGATTTGGCGATCACCCGGTACTGCTTGGACACGCAGGAGTTGGTCGCCATGTCATAGCACTGCTCCCATGAGGACGAAAGCCCCGAGCAGTTGATATGAATTCCGCGTTTGCCCATGACCGGTTTAGACGTCGCTGCGCAACCAGCGACAGCCAATGCTGCCAGTGCCATCAAAAAGTACTTCATTCATATCCTTACCTGACCGGCACATTGCGGTCAGTGACTATCCAGAATTCGCATGCCGCCGCCGACCTTCACGTCCATGTGGGGCAGGGGCACCATGTTGAGGCGCACGGGCTAAACATCGCTCAATAGTGAGACAAATGCCAGTGACATCTTGTATCGCGTCGATGGCTGTGCTGCGGCTGGCGATTCGGAGCCGCATGCGCAGCGGGTCACGAGGCTCGCGCTCCTTATAAGACCCCACGGTTAACGGTCTGTTAAGCAGCAAAGGCTGCCAAATATCAGTGATTGCGATATAAGTTCAAATAAGTGCTTGACGCCCCTCTGGATCTGTCTATAATTCGCCCCACTTCCGGCGCAGACGAAACGGAAAACTCCTTGATAATCAAAGAGTTGGACGAAGTAAGCAGCGGGGAGTGCTTCGGTTCAGATGCTTGAATCGACAGCGGTGAAAAAGGCAGTTGACAGCAGATTGTAACGCTGTAGAATTCGCCTCCCGCTGACGTGAGACGCCAAGTCGAACGAAGCGCAAGTGGTTGAAGTTGATCAGGAAACTTTGAAAACTTCTTAAAATAACCGCTTG